>LNZM01000001.1:0-15325 GCA_002007295.1 Candidatus Epulonipiscioides saccharophilum
TTGTACTCATTTTTTTGCTAGCATTTAAATATTACAAAAATTCAAAGGAGTGTAATTGTTAAATGTCTTTATTAAAAAAATTATCCACTATCGTTATTATTTCATTATTTACTTCCATGCCTGTTTTTGCTAATCTACCCAACTCTATTTGGCCAGCTATTGAAAAATATACAACCGCTGTTGAGTCCAATAATATTATAGACCAAATACGCGCTTCTAAAGAAATTATCAGTATTATGGAGCCTCAGCCATTTAGTGATGCTCGAACTAATGTTTTATTG
This sequence comes from Candidatus Epulonipiscioides saccharophilum, assembly GCA_002007295.1. Lineage (GTDB taxonomy): Bacteria > Bacillota > Clostridia > Lachnospirales > Cellulosilyticaceae > Epulonipiscioides > Epulonipiscioides saccharophilum. Next base: position 282 of record LNZM01000001.1, read on the forward strand.
AATCATTATTACCAAACTGCTTTGGCTTATCTTAAATTAAATGATCATTTCAATGCATATAAATATTTTCAATTATATTTACCTTTTGGTCAATCCCAATATCCTCCATCTCAAGATATTCTTTATGCAATAGAAATGTTAACATTACTAAAATCTCATGTAAATCCTAAGCCTATCGTTCCAGAAGTGAGCAATCTACGTTCTAGTATTGATATAGCAACTCCATCGACTATTATTTATTCGCTTGAATCTTCTGAAAGAGATAAAGATATAAATAATGTGTTAAATAAATTAGAAGCTCAGTTTTCTACATACTTTAATATAGAATGGAAATTTGATCTAGTAGATATAGATGGATATATAATATTTTGTATCTCATTTGATAGTAATAAATATTTAAGTGCATATAAAGATTTAAATTTTTCCGAAATAAATTATTTTTTAACAGAAACATGTGCAATATTATCAAAAGAACTAACCACTACTACTAATCCTCTACCAGTTATCGGAGCAATTTTTGATTTTGATACTAATAATACTTTAGTAGCATTTTTATCTGCATCTAATTTAAAATCTAATTATAGGTATATTGAATTTCTAACTATTTTCGAAACTCATTTTATGTATAATGAGTTTATAACTTTTTAAAAAATATATATCATCTAGAAAACTATGATTTAGCTTCTTGACAGCTCTTTGGACCCTTGGCATATCTTTTAAATATTTTTTTACATTTTTTATTTACTCTTGTTTATTTTTTTGTTATAATGCAAACATAACAAAATTTTAAGGGAGTGATTTACTAAATGTCTTTATTTAAAAAATTATCCGCCATTGTTATTGTATCATTATTTGGTTCTATGCCTGTTTTAGCTAATCTACCTAACACTATTTGGGCACCTATAGAAAGATATACAGCTGCTTTTGAATCTAACAATCTTGTAGATCAAATAGCTGCTTCAAAAGAAATTATCAGTATTATGGAGCCTCAGCCAGTTAGTGAGTCTAGAACTAATGTCTTGCTGAATCATTATTACCAAACTGCTTTAGCCTATATGAAGTTACAAGATTATGCTAATGCTTATAAATATTTTCAATTATATTTGCCTTTCGGCCAGTCTCAAAGCGATGATACTCTTTATGCTGAGACAGCCTTAAAATTGCTACAACCTTCTATTGATGTTTTCCAAAAGACTGCACCTGTAAATATGCCTTATTTTAACGCTAAGTTCGAGCCAGAGAACGGCGTATTATACGGCTCTTTCTATAGTTCGGATCCGAATGTTGGGGTCAATTATGCTTATAATTCTATAAGAAATATTTACCCCTCCGAAGAATCATCTTTACTCGTATATTTAGAATTTGGCCAAGATGTAACAGACAGCTATTTTACAAATATTTTTAATTTAGCCAGAGAGCAAAATAAGCTGATAGTTTTAGCCTGGAACACAATGAGTTCTAAACTAGAAACAGCGGCCCATCATAACTACCCACTGTATAATATAAGTCCTGTTCAATACATAGACAATACATTAGCATACTTATCTGGTTTAGGATTAGATATATTGATCAGGTTTGGTGCAGAAATGAACGTCGGCGAAAGTGGGGTCGATGCTTCCACCGGTCAACTCGATCCGGCTGGATTTATTGAGAGCTTTAAACTTGTCTCTTCTAAAGCTAAGCAATATAACAATCTCGGCATGATCTGGTCTCCTAATGATTTCGGCTCCACTAATACTACTTACGAAATGTTCTATCCCGGTAACGAATTCGTAGATTGGGTTGGTATTAGCGCTTATCCTAAAAAATACTTCTTAGATCAAATCGATCCGGATCCAAATACCCGCATGATTAATGAGGTTATTTTCTATTCTGGTGAACATGCTAACCCGGTTAAGCGTGTAGAGCCTATTATAGAATTTATGCAGAATAATCATATTGCTAAACCCATTTTTATTACCGAAACTGGCTTCCATCATTTCATTACAGAACTCGGTGAGGAAACCACCAATTGGGCTATCCCTCAAATGCAAAAATCTTATACCGAATTACTATACAAATATCCTCAAATTAAAGGTATAAACTATTTTAATAATAGCCTTTCTCATGAAAATAGCCATGGTTTGTTCGATAACCCTACTTTGCTCGCTTTATATAATGAATTAGTTTCTAATGATTTGCTTATCAAATACAACGGTACTTCTTCTAACATAAGCTACAAAAATATTACATCCTCTGGTTTAGAAACAGAACCTATTATGGAAATTAGATCTAGTGTCTATTATCCTTTCGCTAACGATGCCAATGACATATTAGTCGAGTATTGGTCTAGTAATATCCTTTTGGGTAGCTCCTCTACTCCTCCGTATACCGTAACCTTAAGGAACGTTTCCGACTTAATTGTTAAGGTTAAAGTTAACGGCCAAGTTGTAGATACTAAGCAAATATCAAAAAATCCTTCTTATATACCCGGTAGCTCCATCATAAAACCTCACCCTACTTCTCCTCCGGCTAACATGCTCCCAGGTATAACCACTCCTATCCCACCTGTTGTTGAACCGCCTGCTATTTATCCACCGACTACTTATCCGCCGACCACTTATCCACCGACTACTTATCCACCGACTGACATTTATCCACCGACTACTTATCCACCGACTACTTATCCGCCGACCACTTATCCACCAACTTTAGAGCCTTCTGTTCCAAGTTTGACTAGGGATGATTTAGAATATGCTACTAAACTACTTTATCGAGAAATTGACGATCAGTACGATGTCGAATGGCTATTTGATATCACTCTTGGCCGAGACGATAATTTATTATTCGATATATCTTTTGAAGGCGAAGAATTTTTGGAATCCTATTTAGATATAACTGAAAAACGCTTAGAAGGATTAATCTACTTTGCTTGCGAAACACTACACAGCGAACTAGGATCTTATTATCCAATAGAAGGCTACGTTTATGACGAGGACACTGACAAAGAATATTTAAGATTTTATTTTGAGGACGGCGAACTAAAATTAGAAGAAATATTAATGACCGACGATCAGGCTGACGACATCTTGGATTTACTAGAAGATCAGTTAGAGGAAAGTTTAGAAATGGAATGGGAATTTAGGCTAGAAACCGCCGAATCTTCCCTATTATTAACATTAGAATTTGACGGCGACGATTATTTAGATACATTTAAAGATTTAAGAGAAGGTGAAATTGTAGACTTCGTTAACCAAGCATATAACATAATATCCACCTATCTAGAAAATGATGAAGTTGAAATAGAGGGCGTGATATTCGATTATGACGACGAAACCGCTTTATTCGATTTCTATATCGATGAAGATGGCGACATAGAACTGGCCGAAGTAGAAATAGACTACTCCGATCGGGAAGATATAGAATATGACGATAGGGATATTGACCATGCCCTTGAAGAACTAGAAGATAACTTATCCACTTACTTGGACATAGAATGGGAATTTGAAATAAAAGACAAAGACGGTTACGTTTTACTTGACGTATACTTCGACGGTGATGATTATTTAAGAACATACAGATCTTTACGTAACTCTCAGATAAGAGAATTTTTAGCTCAAGCCTACGATATAATAATCGAAGAACTCGATGACAACTATCTATTAATAGAAGGTACTATTATTGACTATGACAACGAAACCGATTGGGCCGAATTTGTCTTGACCGATGGTGAAGTCGATCTGGAAACCTTAGAGGATGAATCCGATTACCTTGTTACTGATTTAGAATATGATATCTTAGACTACATTTATGATTACACGTTGGCTCTAACTTCTCCGACTGGTACCAAAGCAGACGTGGAAATTAAAAAGATAGAAATTGATCAGGAAGACGAAGATGAGGCCACATTTATAGTCACTGTAGATTTTGATTATGACGAGCGTCAAGAGGATGTTTGGTTTGACATTCTCATTGAACATGATCAAGTAGAAATTGCTGAAACATTAATGCAGGATATAGCCAACTATTTATCTCCTAGACTTCGCCTTTCTATAGATGACAACACACTAAATGGAATATTAGTCGATTCTCATGACGATGAGTTTCTAACTTATGATGCTTCAGGATTCTATTACTAAAAATAGGAACCGAGCGAGAGCAACAGTCCCCTAAAAACAGACGATGCATTTCTAAATTATGATATTTCAAGATTTTATTGCTCAAAATATTTGTTATAAATAAATTTTCATTTTCATATATATTTTAAAGGCGATTTTTAATTAGATCGCCTTTTTGCTTTTCGCAAATTTTAATTAGATCACCTTTTTATTTTGTACAAATATTTATTTTAGGAGGAAATTTCTTGAAACTCTACAAATTTATCTTTCCCAAATTAGGTGCACTTAAATTAACTCCGGCCGTCATAGCAATTACTTCTCTATCAATTACCATGGATAACGACTTACTAGCGAATCCGCAAAATTCACCTACCGATTTCTATGCTAACATAACATACAAGGACATTCCCGGATCGGACATCATAACACCGGATGTTACCATAGGCTGGACTCGACCAACCATAGCACCGGATTCTGACGGCGATACGTCCGGTTCAGATTCTCCCGAAAATGTTGGTGGCTCACATGATTTGACTTTGTATTCGTTAACCGTTCAAGACGTAAACGGTCGACTACCTTCTCGAGATTTACCTATTAGTGCACAAGAACTAGAACAGGATATTAGCAGTATATTATTAAGTGGTGTCTTTTACGATCTAAATTTATATGCTAAACATATACATACGATTATAAATGAAGAAACTGGTGACAAAATCGATATTCCAGTAGAATCCGATCCCGCAAATCTTAAGATTATAACCACACTAGATACGACCGCTATCGGAACGGATAACGGATTAGAACTAACATTCGAATACATCCCTGGTGTGAATTATAGAATTGCATTAACCCCCGGCGCTGCTTATAGCATTGCGGATTTTGAGGACGTACAAGAACTCATTATTACCGAAAATGATTTAACAGCCAATAATATATTTGTCCATCCAAATAACGGTCGCCAATATGTAAAATATCTTCTTTCTAATGGTGTTCAGCCCGGCCAAATGTACTCTGCTTATGTTATTCCGGCTTTTCCAGAAGGTACCTATTTAGCTGAAGAAACTACTATCAGCGAAGATCCGGAAATTGTAACTGCGATGACCAACATACCACTTCGTGTTTTTAATATTGGAAACGGTAAAATAAGATTAGAATGGTCCATTGCTCCTAATCTACAAGAAAATTCTTATAAATTATCCGAAACTAAAATCTACGCTCAAGGCTCTGGCCAAAATGGCAACATAATTTTTACTTATCCTGGAGATTACGGTGCCCAAATCGGTTATTACGAATTATTTGAACCTGTTATTTCTACTAATTACCGAATTGACTTTACTTTTACTAATCCTTTCAATCATTCTATTACTCTTTCAACTCAAGAAGTAAATTATAATCCATACCAAGTTAGTGAAAAACCTGCTGCACCACAAATACCGGCCCCCTTTAACCCAGATTTAGACCTATCCCCTGATTCGGTCCGAGAGTTTTTGGTTAAAGGCGACTCGACCCCTTATAATTCTCCTTACCTTGCTAATCAAACCTTTTCTATTGTCCCAGATTTCCCACTTAGAATCCAGCTGGTTTGGGATGCTTATTTTCAACCGGATAATCCAACTGTCCTCGACTTCGATGTCGTTTATGATATTTGGATTGTTGAGCGCAAAGAATCCCTCGACAACTCTTTAACTGTTAACGGGTTAGCTCCTAATTACTCAAACTTTTCTATCTCTCCATCCGATAATAATAATTTCGTAAGCACTCCTTTCGGTGATGTCGTCGGCTTTAAAACTACTTTAAATGAATATTATAACACTTCCGAAGATGTTTATCCGTTAACTACAAATAAGACCTATTATATTCAGATAGTAGCTAAAAAACAAATCGGGACTCAGTTCAATATTTCTGAGCCGACCATCGTCGCTATTACTATCGATAAAAATGGGGACATTTTTGTTCCACCGGTTATGGGTAAACCACCATTAGCCATTATCCCCGAAACTTTATCCACCACAGCTGTAGACATAATTTGGCGTGAAAACTGGATCGAACTTCTCTACAACGGCGCTGCTGATTCTTCGGATTTTTATTCAGCCTTTCCAGATAATATAGAATTAGCTAAACAATGGAACTCCAAAATCTTTGTTAGTGATGCAGATCCTAAAGTCTTCTTCAAGGATCCATCCAGTATACCTAGCTTCGAAATCAATTTGTTGACCCAAGATCACTTAAACAGTGCTATGGATTATGTCGGCTCTAACTTTTTTTTGAATAATTTTGTATATCGCAACTCTACTTTGGGCAGCAATGTTAGATACGAAATCAAAACAATGCCTTACGAAGCACTCAAAAACATGCTAGGCTCCACTCCTTTGGAAAACTGGATTTATGATATCGAGCAAAACGGTGGCTCTCCAGATTGGAATGCTGGCTGGTCCGAACCGGCCATTTACTATTACGTAGATGACTCTGGATTAGGCTGGAATCGCTATCCGGTGGAAGACCTTCAGCCTAATACAGCCTATATTACTTTTTTGCGAGCATTCAGAGTCTTAGATGATGGCACTAAACTTACCCAATCTTATTCTAGCTTCATCATTTATAATACATTATCCAGTTTTGGCGAAGAAGAGGAAATACCTATTGTGCCGAATTTAAACCTTAGTGATGTGACCGATTCTAGCATAGAAGTATTTTTTAAATTTAATCACAATTTTGATTACGAATTAGTTTATAGTCGTTTTGACGATCCAGATCAAGCTACTAATTATCCATTAACGGATATCTCATCTGATCCGTCTAGTCCATTTTTCGTTGGCGATGGAGAAAATGCTTACGTAGAAATTTTGGGCCTTTTTCCAGATACAGAGTATCATGTTTGGTTACGGGCTAAACAAAAAGAAGGAGATATAGTATCTGCTTGGAGTTCGCCCGTATTTGCTAGGACAGAAGATTTAGCTATTCCGGATATACCCATAAGTTTGGGGGTTGCTTCTAAGTTGAGTTTGTTTGAAATCGGCCTAGATTACGAGCCTGTTACCACCGATCATATTGTTGTCGAATGGGAAAAAGATGAAAACGATTTCGGCGAAATGGTTTCCGGATCTATGACTAAAACTTATTCTTATTTTTTAGAGTTTGCTGATAACATAGACTTTATTTCTTCAATCAAAGTTCTCGTCACAGAAGAGAATAAAAACGAAGGTGGCGATGGACCATTTGCTATTCTCGAAAAAGACTTAGTTCAGTTCAACAACCTACAGGCTAATAAACCGTATTATGTAAAAATCAAAGCCATCGTCGAAGTAGCTGATGCAGAAAGCAACAGAATCTTAAGGAAAGAATCCGATTATAGCGACTGGGTCCAAATTATAACCGAAACTTCAAAGGACGAATATACTGGTGAGCCGGATAATGTCATGGATTTCGATGTAGATTACGAAGAGTTTTTTAATCCGTATACTAACACTTGGACTTACGAAATTGTAAATCCTGATGGAGTTATTTCTCAAATCTTAAATAAAAATTTGCCTAGCTTTAATGTAGATTTAATATTTTATGACGACTTTATTAATCCATCTACTAGACAATTAATTATGCCTCTTTCACTTGTTCAAACTATAGCTAATCGAGGTATGGACCTTGTTGTGGATACCTTCTTTGTTAACTATCATATCAATCCACGTGGCATCGACACTACTTATTTACGAAACACGGATAAATTGGAACTTATTTTTAATCACGTCAATACTTATGATTTAGGTAGCAAAAACTTGGCCTATCCTTACATCTTTCAGGTAGCAGAACAAACTAATTTTAATATATTAAGTAAATATCCTATCAATGCTTTATCAGCACCTATGGATGTTAATTTTAGATCCGGTGACCAGATACCTCATAATTTAACCGCTCAAGTCTACGAGCCTATTTCTGATACTTGGCATATGCAAGATTTATCCGCTACTGTGGATTCCGAAGGCAATGCTTTTCAATCTTTTGATACCAACTTAGTCGGTGTCAATGCTCTTTACTCTAAAGATTTTGTTGAAATGTCAATCAACATGACTCACTCCATGCAAGAAATTGCTAATAAATACACTATCGACGAACTCGGTACGAAATATTTTGGAAATACGCCCGTAATAGGAAAACAGTTCTCTAATTTACTTTTGGGGATAGCGTTCAATAATACAAATATTAGTATAGATAAATCTCTTTCTACTTCGGAAACAACTCAGGCTTACAATTCCGGCCTATTTACAGATAACATATCCGATTCGGTCACAAACGAAGCAGCTGTATCTGGCCTAATAAAGCTCTACGAAATAAAGAATGGTTACCCGCTTTGGATAGATAACTCATTCTTGCCTTACTTGGATAATTCTAACTCAAAATATCACTCCAACCTACTTAAAGCCTATTCCATGGGTATAATCTCCCCAGAAACTTTCGGCCCAGCCGATATTGCTACTTTCGATTATGTTTGCGATCTATTAGTCGCCTTGGGTTTATAAATTGCTAACATGCTTAAAACTTATTCCTTAGCTATAATCTCCCCAGAGACTTTCGGCTTAGCCGACATTGCTACTTTCGATTATGTTTGCGATCTGTTGGTCGCTTTTGGTTTATAAATTGACATTTTGTGCATACTTAAGTTATATCTTTAGATTATTATTCATATAATGTAATAAGACTGTGGGCGAATCTGTCGCCCTTTTTTATATTTATAGCATAATATTACAAATTATTAATAAGTACAAAATACAAAGGAGGATTTATCTTGAAAAAACTTCAAAACATGCTTTTATATTTCTTCATATTATTTGGCTCTTTAATATTTTTACCTACTTTTATAGTCCTTTTAGGTGACCAATATAATAAAAACATTTTATTTGATATTTCTAATACTAGTAATTCGGATGACGTAATCAATTTTGAGTTAAGCTATAATAATTTCATTCAAGATCAGATAATTGGTTTATTGGCTAGAGAAGTTAATTACACAGAATCCATGGAATACCTAAAGTTAAACGCTATTATATTTAGAACGTATTTATTAAAAACTCAATCCGGACAGGGTATATTAGCAAAATTGTTTCCGCTTTCTATTGACGAAATGAAAAAAAAGTTTGGAGATAACTACGAACAAGCCTATTCTGTCTACTTAGAAGCTATTAATGCTACCGAGGATTTAGTTATTTTATACAACGATGAATTGATCGAACCTGTCTATCATACCGAAAGTTCTGGCAAAACCCGTAATGGCTTAGATGTTTATGGCATACAGATCGATTATTTAAAAGCTGTTGATAGTCCATTTGACACTAGTATAACCGAATTAAAATATACCGATGAACAAATAATCACTAAGCTACGTAACAATTTTCCGAATATAATTATTAATAATCAGTATTTATCCGATCAAATACAAATTATCGAAGTAGATAATAGTGGCTACATAAAGTCTATTCAATTTGGTAGTTCTATCTTAGATGAATCATCTTTTCTACAAACCTTTGGCCTAACTTCTTCTAATGTAGATATAATATTTCAAGGCAATAATATTCTCTTTCGGCAACATGGGATTGGTAGTGGGGTAGGCCTTAGCCAAAATAGTGCTAAAGAGTATTCGAATATTGGACATACATATGATGTTATTTTAAAATATTACTATTATAACACAGAAATAAAAAAAATTGCTAAATAATGTATAAATTTTTTTTTCTTTGTCCATAATTTAGAAAGGAGGTAATTAGGCCCGTCGGAGAAAGGAAGGTACGCTTGGAACTCTCCTCCACTATCTTATGATAGTAATTCCTAGCTGAATTTTATGAATAAATTTAAATCATTTTTAACAAAGAATAAACTTTACGTATATATATTTGCTGCTACTTTATGTATTGTTGGAATCGTTAAAATTTCGTCTTTTTTATCTGAACCAAAGCAATTAGACCAAAACCAAATGATCCAACATGAACAACTTGAATATGACGATACCAGTTCTATAATATTGGATACTGCACCGGATCTTACTGTTGCCGATCAGTCTACAGAGGAGGAAAGTCCGGATCTTGTAATTCCCGATATTATAGCTGAAGCTGAAACTGAAACTGAAACTGAAATTGAAGAAGACGAAATAACTTCTTCTACAATAATAGCAGAAAATATTCCGTCTACTAATCCGCCTATAACAGATCCTGTCGAAGATGAAACTATAATGGCCGATACTTCTACAGAGCCTGAAGAGGATATATTTCATATAGAAGATCCTTCATCCGTGTCCGCTATTTCCGAAACCATATCTACAACACAAGAAGAAATTTTAAATTTTAATCAAGGAGATCACTTTCAATTTCCTGTCGAAGGCGATATCATAGTTCCTTATAAAGATGACTCAACCGATCATTGGTGGAGTGCATTTAAAAACACCATGAGAACTCTTGGAATTTGTCTAGCCGCTGAACCTGGTACAGAAGTCAAGGCCGTGGCTGATGGAATCGTCGTAGACATATTAGACGATTACACAGAATTATCAACCACTATAAATGTAGGTAATGTCGGCCATTTAATGGTTATTGATCATGGCAATGGCTATAAAAGCATTTACGGATTTCAAGGCGGTACTCCAGACGTTTCTTTAATAGGTGAAACCGTAGAATCCGGTGATACTATCGGCTTTGTTGGAGCTGCCAAAGGTCCATTTATAGATCAACCTAGCAATATTTATTTACAAGTTACCAAAAACGGCGAAGTCATAAATCCTGAAACTTTATTAAATAATTAAAATTAAGCGACTTATAATATGGTCGCCTTTTTTATATTATAGATTACATATAGTAAGCGAAGCAAATCCTTCAAATCATCTCAAATAAAATATGGATTTCAAGGCGGTACTCCAGACGTTTCTTTAATAGGTGAAATCGTAGAATCCGGTGATACTATCGGCTTTGTTGGAGCTGCCAAAGGTCCATTTATAGATCAACCTAGCAATATTTATTTACAAGTTACCAAAAACGGCAAAGTCATAAACCCTGAAACTTTATTAAATAATTAAATAATATTGTCACCTTTTTTTATATTATAGAATAAAAAAAGAGCGAGTTTTACTTCGCCCTCTTTCTTTTTTTCATTTTTTATTTTCCGTAATAAGATACTCTTAGAATCTCTTGAATTTCTTTTACTTTTGGCAATCTTGGATTTGCTGTTGTACATTGATCCTCAAACGCCTTATAAGAAAGATCTTCAATAGCATCTAAATAAGTTTGCTCATCTACTCCACATTCTTTAAATGTCAATGGAAGATTTAACTCTGTAGCTAAGTCACGGATTGCTTTTGCTAAAAGTTTTACGCCTTCTTCTGGAGAGTTACTTGGCATACCAAGAGCTGTTGCTATTTCCGCATATCTTTCTGCTGCTATATAACGCCCATATTTAGGGAAGCTAGTTAATTTTGAAGGATTTGTTACTCCATTGTATTCTATAATATATGGCATTAGAACAGAGTTTGCTAAACCATGAGCTAAATGGAATTCTCCACCCAATTTATGTGCTATTGAGTGATTTAATCCTAAGAATGCATTCGTGAAGGCCATACCAGCTATACAAGAAGCGTTATGAACTTTCTCTTTTGCTAGTGGATCTTTGGCTCCATTTTTATAAGATCTTGGAAGATACTCAAATATTAGCTGTATGGCTTTTATCGCTAAACCATCTGTATAATCAGATGCCATAATAGAAACATAAGCTTCTATAGCATGGGTTAATACGTCCATACCAGTCGGTGCTACAACCGGCGCTGGTAATGATAGAACGAATTCTGGATCCACTATCGCAACGTCCGGTGTTAACTCATAGTCGGCTAACGGATATTTCATATTAGTTGATCTATCTGAAATTACGGCAAAAGAAGTTACTTCAGATCCTGTTCCAGATGTTGTTGGTACCGCTACTAATTTAGCTTTTCTTCCAACTTTAGGGAACGTATAAACACGCTTTCTTATATCTAAGAATTTTTGAGCCATACCAATAAAGTCTGATTCTGGTGCTTCGTAGAATAACCACATAGCTTTTGCTGCGTCTATTGGTGATCCACCGCCCAATGCTATTATCGTATCTGGTTGGAATATATTCATTACTTCTGTTCCACGTCTTACGGTTACTAAATCCGGATCTGGCTCAACCTCATTAAATATTTCAATAATTGGATGATCCATATTTTTATTTAGGTGATAAATCATTCTATCTACATAGCCTAATTTAACCATCATTGGGTCTGTTACAATAAGAACACGCTTGATGCCTTCCATTTTAGATAAATAGCTAATGCATCCAGGTTGGAAATAAATTTTGTTCGGAAGTTTAATCCACTGTAGGTTCAATTGTCTACTCGCCACCTTCTTAATATTAATTAAATTTACTGTAGAAACGTTTGATGTTGTAGAGTTCTTACCATAAGATCCACAACCTAAAGTTAATGATGGAGTATTTGCGTTATAAATATCTCCGATCGCTCCATGAGTAGATGGTGAATTAACTAATATACGTCCAGTTTTAAGTCTCTTACTAAATTCTTTAATTACTGCATCATCCGTAGAATGAATAACAGAAGAGTGACCCAATCCACCTAATTCTACCATTATCTCTGCTTTAGTTATACCATCGTTTGCGTCCGTAGCTTTTACTACAGCTAATACAGGAGAAAGTTTTTCACGAGAAAGAGGATAGTCCGCGCCTACGCCGTCAATTTCGCAACATAAAACTTTTGTATCTTCAGGAATAGTTATACCGGCTAGAGCAGCTATTTCATACGGATATTTACCAACGATTGCTGCATTAACCATTTGCTTTTCAGGATTGATAACAACCGGCGCGATTTTCTTAACTTCTTCAGGAGTGGCAAAATAACATCCTTGAGTTTTCATGAAAGCTACAGCTTCATCATAAATAGGCTCTTCGATGATAGCTGCTTGCTCAGAAGCACAAATCATACCGTTATCAAAAGATTTAGATAAAATTAAATCAGTTAAAGCTTGCTTTAAGTTTGCTGTTTTTTCCACGAAACAAGGAACGTTACCAGGGCCAACACCTAGAGCTGGTTTACCAGTAGAATAAGCTGCCTTAACCATGGCCGATCCACCAGTAGCAAGAACCATAGCTACGCTTGGATGATTCATCAATGCCCCAGTTGCTTCTAAGGATGGAACTTCAATCCATTGAATACAGTCCGCAGGTGCCCCGTGCGCTACGGCAGCGTCTCTTAATATTTTGGCTGCTTCTCTAGAACATTTTTGTGCTGATGGGTGGAATCCAAATATTATTGGATTTCTAGACTTAACTGCTATTATTGCTTTAAACATAGTTGTTGACGTAGGGTTTGTCACCGGCGTAACTCCAGCTACGATACCTACTGGCTCAGCTACCTCAAAATATTTTTCGTTAGGATTCTCGTAAATAATTCCGACAGTTTTTAAGTTTTTAATATTATTGTAGATATATTCTGTCGCAAAAATATTTTTCGTAACTTTATCCTCAAAAATACCACGGCCCGTTTCTTCTATAGCCATCTTAGCTAGCTTCATTTGAGCACTTAATCCAGCAAGAGACATAGCTCTAACGATATCATCGATTTCTTCTTGGCCTAGTTTTAAAAATTCTTCTAATGCCACTTCACCCTTTTTAGCGAGTTTATCAACCATTTCTGTTGGAGTTTCTACTACTGGATTTGTTTCAGTTTTTACTTCTGACATTTAAAAAATCCTCCTTAAAAAATAATGAATTTATTTTTTTAATTAATAATTAACAATTTAGTCTATTCCATAGATGTCATTTATTCTAGTTCTCGTTCTAGCAATTTATGAACTACCTTAGATTAATTCAAAAAATTACTAAGGTTTTCTTGCGCCAAAAAGTGCACAAGTCAGAGCGTCCTATCCCTGTTAAGAACATTATAAGCTAAGATAAAACGTTAGTCAAGTATTATCTTAATTTTATAATTGATAGTTTTTTTATTTTACAAAAAAAATTCCATCTCCTACAATAAAAGAGATGGAACTCGAGCTATATTTCAAACTTTCTGATCTTTAACAATCTATCTTAATTTATAACTAATAAGTTTTCAAAAAGGGGCTGTAACATTAATAATTCCAAAAATAAAACCTTTAGCTGATACCCCCTAATCTCTCAGTCACTTCGTGACAACTCTCCTAGAAGGAAATCCTTGGCTAACAACTTAGCTAAACTAATAGGTTTTAAAAAACTCCATCTCCTAGAATAAAGGAGATGGAGCTTGAGCTATATTTCAGGCTTTCTGATCTTTAACAATATTTCTTTTGAGCTATTATAATCTTTGATTTTTAATTTGTTTACCATCATTACTTCTTTCCTCCTTAATCTTCAATAAATTCTAATCGAAAACTTATGCTAAAACTTTTCTTAGCCCTAATAACATAACAATCATAATACTGAAGTTAATAAATAATTCGCTAGCCATTTGCGTTGCTTCAAAATTTACTATGGCCTCCATATTCACTAAACTTTGTCCCGGATTAAATCCTAAAAGCGTTGTTGAAACTACGTATCCGAAAGTAAACACGACTACAATCATCATAACTCTAAATAAATTTCCTTTAAACATTACAGTCGTCTCCGCAGATTTTAAATCGAAAACTTATGTTAATACTTTTCTTAGCCCTAATAACATAACAATCATAATACTTAAGTTGATAAATAATTTGCTAGCCATTTGCGTTGCTTCAGAATTTACTATGGCTTCCATATTCACTAAACCTTGTTCCGGATTAAATCCTAAAAACGTTGTTGAAACTACGTATCCAAAAGTAAACACAGCTACAATCATCATAACTCTAAATAAATTTCCTTTAAACATTGACAATCATCTCCTCAGATTTTAAAACGAAAACTTATGTTAAAACTTTTCTTATCCCTAATAGC
>LNZM01000001.1:15382-28877 GCA_002007295.1 Candidatus Epulonipiscioides saccharophilum
TTTCTTATCCCTAATAGCATAACAATCATGATACTTAAGTTGATAAATAATTCGCTAGCCATTTGCGTTGCTTCAGAATTTACTACGGCCTCCATATTCACTAAACCTTGTTCCGGATTAAATCCTAAAAACGTTGTTGAAACTACATATCCAAAAGTAAACACGGCTACGATCATCATCACTCTAAATAAATTTCCTTTAAACATTTTATATCGTCTCCTCAAAATTTAACATATTCACTTTAACTTATTACTTAGGCTTTTTTTTGAACATCATATACATAAATAATGGAAAGTATTGATCCATCTCGTATGACCCTCCTCGTAATTTTGTTGTGCGTCTTTATCGCTAATTTATTGCTTAGGCTTTTTTTTGAACATCATATACATAAATAGCGGAAAGTATTGATCCATCGTATGACCCTCTTCGTAATTTTGTTGTTCGTCTTTATCGTTTTGAAAAATTATTTCCTTTTTTTCTCAAGTTGCTCACATTCTTCCAGTCCCTCAAGCCAAGGTTTTTTCATATTCTTCAATAACAAACTTGCTAAAATTGCCTCTGCATACATCATGTTCTCATTTCCTTTCTAAGTTAATTCTAGTATTATTTAAGTAGCGACCTTCATCATTTTGAAAAATTATTTCCCTTTTTTCTCAAGTTTCTCATATTCTTCCAGTTCTTCAAGCCAAGGTTTTTTCATGTTCTTCACTAAAAAGCTTGCTAAAATTGCCTCTGCATACATCATGTTAATCATTTCCTCTCTAATTAATTCTAGTATTATTTAAGTTGCAACTAAAAATTATTTTTTGTTATTATTGTTGTTAGAATATTTAAGTAATAAGTAAGCTAGTAAAGTATCTGGTATATCCATTTCAAACCCTTCTTTCTAAAATTTTATTTTTGTTTTGCTTTTGTTACCTGGTACACTATTAATATATTCTATATATCGAAAAAGTTGCAAGAAACATTATATCACCCCTGCAAAACATCTAAAATCTTGTAGTAAAACTGTTTTAAATTTTGGCCCACATGTAATTTGTTTATGTCTTAAGAACGAAATTAGTTTTCACTTAATAACATTAGCTATAAAAATATGTATAAAAAGCCGGGCTTTTGCGGACACAAAAAAGGTTATTTTCACAAATTTAAAATTATTTTCAAATAAGCAATTGCTTCTATTATAAATAAATATAAATAAATGCCACTTAAAAAGGCCGCTAAAACATATTATACTTTGGATAATATGGATATCAGCGGTTATATTGATTGTTAACTAGGTAAATATTCTACAACATTTTTTATGGATTAAAATTTATGAATGATAATGGATATAATCCTGCAAAATTAATAGAATCTTGCAAAATTTTAGGTTAATCCAAATGCTTTATAATCTCTGATACTATCATAGTTGCATTTTTGGCCGCCAAGTTTGTAAAAGATGTGAAGTTCACCTCGGCGGACCCATCCGCTTTGTCAGAAATAGCTCTTAATATTACAAACGGAACTTGATTCAAATAACATGTATGCGCTATGGCCGCCCCTTCCATTTCAGCACAGTAAGCCTTAAAGGTTTGGTATATATCTGTTTTTTGTTCTATACTAGATATAAATTGATCGCCACTCGCTACTCGCCCTACATATACTTTGTTCTCGGCCAATAACTTTTTGCTAGCTTCTCTTGCTATATCCACCAACTTCTTGTCAGCTTCAAAATATGAATTGCTCATTCTCGGAATAGTTCCTCTCGGATCTCCAAATGCACTTGTATCCATGTCATGCTGTACCGTATCACTTGAGATTACCACATCTCCTATTTCTAAATCGGGATGCAATGCTCCGGCTACTCCACTATTTATTATACAGTCTACGTTAAATACATCGATTAAAATTTGCGCACATATCGCTGCGTTTACTTTTCCAATCCCACTTTTTACTAATACTATATTTTTATTTTCATAAGTTCCATGAATAAAGTCCATTCCAGCTATATTCTTACTACCTACTAATTTAATCGCTTTCTTCAATAATATTACTTCTTCTTCCATTGCACCTATAATAGCAATCTCTTCCATATTTTTTCTCCTTCAAATAATAATTTCTATAATCATTATATTACTTGGATTGATTTTTTCAAGGTTGTATATATTTTTTCTGCTTGCGTATTTTTATTAAAATTATTAATTTTTAGTATATTTTCTTTTCAAGCAAGTAATATTTTTCCAATTCACTGCATATTATTAACCAAGTGTAAAAATTTAGAAGGAGGCCTTTTCTTGAAACCTTATATCGAAGAGAGAGCCGTACAAGCAGCAAATTTTATCATTAGTAAGAAAGCCACCGTACGAGAAACTGCAAAGAAGTTTGGTATAAGCAAAAGCACAGTCCATAAGGATGTCACAGAGCGACTGGAAAAAATAAATCCTCAATTAGCTATGGAAGCTAGAGCAATCTTAGATAAAAACAAAGCTGATAGACATTTACGTGGCGGCAATGCTACTAGGGAAAAATATTTAGGGGGAATGAAATAATTTAATAATTTTTTTAAGCCATTACTAGCATGTATTGAAAAATTTCATAACTATTATATAATTTATTAATTCCAAATAATTTCATCAATGTTATGTAGTTTGTTAATTTTAAATAATTTTATAAGTGTTATATTAGTTTATTAATTTTAGATAATTTCATCAGTGTTATATCGTTTATTAATTTTAATAAATCAGAATGAAGTACTTTTATAAAATTTTAGAAATCTAGCAAACCAATCTATAAATGCTAGTTACCGTGTTACTGGGTAACTAGATTTTTTTTATTTAACTTATAAATACATAATCTTCAAACAAACTCATAGAATATAAAGACATCAATATATTTAACATATCTCAATATCTAAACTAATTAAGAATTTTATAAAAGTTAAAGGAGATTTTTATGGGCTTAAAAAAACAATTTTTAAAAAGTTATTTAGATTTTCAAGTTGTGGACGATGCAAAAGGAGTACTAAAACTTTATTCTAAAAAGATCAGCAATATAAAAGATGAAGACGACATTTATTTGGACAAAATCATACATTTATTTAAGCAAGTTAACGGGATAGACAATATAACGTTATTAAAAGACGAATGTATTTTAGAGATATATTACAGGCCATCTATTTTGAACGTAGAGAAAATACATCAATATATAGATATAATCCTAGACTTAATAGTAGACAACGCAAAATTAATAAAGAATTGCAATCCAAACAGTGCTGACGACCTCCTAGTGGTTTTAAATGCGAAATTCGAGCATAGAGTAAGTACACTCAATATATAAATTATTGTAGGTTGATTATTTGGATTTATCAAATAGTCAACCTTTTAAAATCCTTATGCAATTTTTGCCATTTTACTTTTTCCTATTGCAATTTTGTCTTAATATGTGATACTATTTATAAGGAAAAAAAAGGCTACTATAAAATTATAAAGTATATTAGTAGAGCTACTATATTATAAGGAAGAAAAAATTAATTATGGAGGATTCATGTTAAAACTCTTTGCTATTATAACAATGTTCATAGATCATTTTGCAGTTGCATTTTTAAATCCTGAATCTACAGAATTTTTATTATGTCGCTGTTTAGGACGAGTTAGTATGCCAATCTTTGCTTATATGCTAGCATCCGGATATATACATACTAGAAATTATAATAAGTATCTAATGAGAATGTTAATCATGGCGATAGCTGCACAAGTACCATTTAGCATGTTAGCATTTCCGACTTATCTTACATTTGAAAATTTATTTACGATGCAAGGCTTACAAGTATTATTCTTTAATTTAAACATTGGATTTACGTTTTGCATAGCGTTAATATTCTTAAAAATGTTAGACATTAGAAATAGAAATTATAATACATCGAAAGGGTATGTAGTAGTACAATTTATAGTTGGATTAATATTGTTAAATTATTCGTTTATGTGTGATTATGGCCCGTACTGTATATTTATAGTATTCATATTCTTTTTATGGCAATTAGCATTTAAAAATAATAAATATGCTCCTTATGTTTGTACGGGGCTAATATTTATTTTCACACTAGTATTTTATCATTGGTCATTAATTCAGTGGCTTGCACCTTTGGCTATTATCCCAATAATGTATATACCGCATACGAGATATAAATACGACAAATGGATTTTTTACGTATTCTATCCACTACATTTATTGATATTAGTCTTGTTCATGCAATTTTAATTTTTATTAACCATAGAAATATTCGATTCGTTATTCTATTTGATAAGAAGACTTAATTTAGGCATATGCTATTAAACAGCATATGCCTTTTTTTATATTTATTCTTGATTTAACATGGCCGCACCAACTAGGCCCGCATCGTTTCCTAATATTGCTACTTTTATTTCGGTGGATAAATGTCCTCCAAATACCATCTTTTGTACTCTTTCTATTAACGGTTTAATTAATTTATCGCCTTGTCTGGATACACCACCACCTATTAATAAAACTTGTGGTTTAAATATGTTGATTATATTATTTATTCCTATGGCCAAATAATCAATATAATTATTTATTACGTTCAATGCGACTTTATCTCCCTGCCAAGCCAAATCAAATGGAATTTTCGCAGTCATGTCTTCTTCTTTTACATCGGCCAATTTAGATTCCGGATATTTTTTCGCTACCCTATTGGCCATTTTTATTAATGCAGTAGCAGAAGCATAGGCTTCGAAACAACCTTGGTTACCGCATGTACATTTCTCACCATCTTTTACAATTATTTGATGGCCGACTTCGGCACCGCCTGGGAAAAATCCATTAAATATTTTTCCATCTATAACTATTCCACTGCCAACTCCTGTCCCTAAAGTTATTACGATAGCATCTTTGAATCCTTTGGCGGCTCCGGCCACCACCTCGCCTAAAGCTGCGCAGTCCGCATCGTTGGCTATTTTAGTTTTTATCCCTGTTTTATCCTCTATATATTTTACCGCATAAAAATTGTTTATGACTATGTTATTTGAATATACTATTTCTCCTTCTTTGCTGTCTATTATTCCTGGGCTTCCTATCCCTATTCCATTTATCTGATCTTTTTCCAAGTTATTTCTACTTATTATTTCTTGTGTCATTTTAATTATGTCATCAAAAATTAGCTCCACTGGTCTTTCTTTTTTCGTATCCCATGTCATAAAATCCAAAATTTTGCCTTCTTCATTTACTAATCCTACTACAATGTTTGTGCCACCTAAATCTACACCAATATAATACATTTGATATTCCTCCTATAGAGTTATAATTTTTCCTCGCTATTATATATTAAACTATAATTTCTTAGCAAGGCCATAGATAATTTTATTTAAGTATATGGATAAATTTGACATTTTTTTATTGTTTTGATATAATTTTTAAATAGAAAAATTTTAGGAGGCTTACTATGAATAAAAAACTTATTTTGTCCTTTACGCTTTTGTTAGTAACTCAAAACTACATACTAGCTGCAAATACTAGTTCAGTTAATCAACCAAATTTCAGAACCACACCAATTATAGCCAATACAATTGTATCCGATAGTCCTCTAGCAGAGTCAATAACAAATAACATTGTATCCGATATTCCTCTGGCAGAGTCAATAACCAATAACGTAGAACCAATAACAAATAACATTGTATCCGATATTGCTCTGACAGATTCAATAACCAATAACGTAGAACCAATAACAAATAACATTGTATCCGATATTGCTCTGACAGATTCCATGTCAAATATTTCACATACTATTAAGGATATGGGTCTATTATCACAAGAATCAACCACCAGTGAATCTAGTGCTTTCTTAGACGAGTTGGCTAATCAAGTGTTAATACTAACTACAAACTGGATCGAGGTAGAGGGAATAGAAGGTGGCAAGATAAAATTCGATCCCAAAACCGGCCACATAATAGATGCTCAACCAACTATTACGGTGGCCAATATACCCGAAAAAATAAATGGTGTTACGGTATCAGCTTTAGATCATGGCTGCTTCAAAGCTTGTCCCGGCCTTACTCATGTTTCTATGCCAAATTCTATAGTTACTATCGGCCACTTTGCTTTTGAAAATTGTCCTGATTTAACCTATGTATCTTTATCTGATCAGTTAGAAGTTATTGGGACAGGCGTATTTAAATCTTGCACCAATTTAAAAAATATTATTTTGCCAGATAGTTTAATTATTCTTGGTACTAGTGCCTTTAAAGAATGTACCAATTTAACTCATGTTACGCTGTCAAATAATTTAAAAATTATAGGTGCGGAATCATTTTATAAATGTTCTAACCTGAATAATATTATTATTCCCAACACTGTAACCGAAATTTTAAAATCTACATTTAATTCATGTACTGGCTTAAAGGATGTAATTATTCCCGAAGGTGTAGAAAGAATTTCTAAAAGTGCTTTCGAAGATTGTATTAGTTTAACTTCTATCTTACTACCATCCACATTACTACACATAGAAGAACAGGCTTTTGCGGATTGTCGCCAATTGGATCATCTCCGAATACCGCCTAATGTAGTTTCTTTAGGGGAAGGTTGTTTTGCTAATAATGATTCGTTAACGGAGATCTCTCTTCCGCCGTTACTTAGCGATGTGCATTCAAATATATTAGTTAATTGTGCTAACTTAAAGTCCGTATACTATGCATGCTCTAAATCACAAATCGAAAGCTTCAAAATAAATCTACTAGAAAATGTTCAATTCATTCCAAACCCTAATAATTACTACATAATAGAAGGTGGCTTAGTAGGCTTTGACAAAGAAACCGGCCAAATAACTAAGATAGAAGCTTTATCCAACAAGGTTACTATTCCGGAACTTATAGATGGTACGACAGGTACTAGTATAGGCGAATTTGCATGCAGGCAAAATGCCACATTAACCAACTTAGATATTTTAGCCCCAATTACTTGCATAGAAAATAATGCTTTCGAAGGATGCTCCAACTTATCTGTTGTTAATCTTCCGGATACGTTAACCGAATTACAAAATAATGTATTCAAAAATTGTAAAAAATTATCTTCTATCAATTTGCCAAATAACATCCTAGATATTGGTCATAGTACTTTTTATGGTTGCTCAAATTTATTATCCATTATTTTGCCTAGTGATTTAAATAAAATTTCGAGCTATCTTTTTTACAACTGTGCAAAGTTGGTTTCTATTATCATTCCTTCTAAAGTCCAAGATATATCCAATAATGCTTTTGCCGAATGTTCTAATCTTATTAAAATCGTTTTGCCGGATAAACTCGAAAGTATCGGCTCCAATGCTTTTTTAAACTGCACTAGCCTAAATAATGTACTACTGCCTGAAGGTGTTCTAACAATTCAGGATCGAGCTTTTCAAAATTGTGATTCTTTAACCTATATTACTTTACCTGAAAGCGTTATGTCCATCAATAATTTTGCTTTTTCTAAATGCGATAACCTTATCAATGTAAAAATATTAGGCAAAACAAAACTCGGGCAAGGTATATTTGATAGTAGCAATAATGTCAAAATAAATAGCATTCTTGAATAAAATAAATATAGCTATAAGCATATCTCCTTTAATTCTAACACTCTTTTCCGTTCAATTGCATATATATGTACTTAGTTAGCATTTGTTAATATCGTCAACAAAAAATTATTTTTTCATAAATTAAAGGAGGTTTAGCTTATGAAGTTTAGACAATTAAAACCACCAGAAGCCCAACATACCATAAAAGTACCGTTAGAATTAGAGGGTATGGACAGCACCAATAAATTTTACTGGACAATAGACATGGATGAAACAGACGATAAACTACAGTTAGCCCTTGGTTTGTTCTACGATCTTGGTCAGGGTGGGATCAGTGACCCCCAAGAAGCGGTATATTGGTATAAGCGCTCAGCCAATCAAGGAAATAGAGAAGCGCAAACTGCTTTAGCCTTATGCTATCAAGAAGGCACCGGCGTAGAAGTTAACTTCGAAAAAGCAGTATATTGGTATGAATTAGCGGCTCTTCAAGATTTTAGCATAGCACAATGCAACCTTGGATATTGTTACGAAGTAGGGCAAGGAGTAGCAAAGGACATAGAGCAAGCAATATATTGGACAAAGAAAGCTGCATTTCAAGGCTTGGCCAAGGCGCAAAATAATTTAGCTAACTACTACAAGATCGGACTAGGACTAGAACAAAGTTTTACTAAAGCAATATATTGGTTTAGAAAAGCAGCCAATCAGGATGACCCTATAGCTCAAGGGCAATTAGGATACTTGTATGAGCAGGGATTAGGAGTAACCAAAAACGAGAAAAAAGCATTTTGCTGGTATGAAAAATCCGCCAGTTTAGGAAACACATTATCATTATGTTGCTTAGGTCAGTGTTATCATTTTGGGATAGGGACAGAGATTAATTTTGAAAAAGCGTTAGAGTGTTACCGAGTAGCAGCTACCTGTGGAGACGACATAGCACAGTATTGTTTAGGGATGTGTTATGATTACGGAGACATCATAGAAGAGGATATAGCCCTAGCATTTTTCTGGTATAAAAAATCTGCTGAACAGGGATATGATTTTGCTCAGTTCGATATTGGTCGGTTTTATCAGCATGGAATATGCGTGGAAAAAGACATTCAAACAGCAATATCTTGGTACAAAAAAGCTGCTGCGCAAGGTAATCAATTAGCCGTAAAAGCGTTGGAAGAATTAGAATAATTCTATACTTATGCTTTCTTAGGGGACTGTCGCTTATGATTTTATTCATTTGCGACAGTCCTTGTGCAATCTGATGAAATTAATTAATTTCAAAATTGTTATTCTATTTGTCCATACTTTTTTATAAACTTTATTTATATAATGAATTTATTTTTAGGAAGGATATTAGTGTATGCATTTTCAAAATTTTCAACTTAAATTCAGTATGTATTGGTATAAAAAATCTGCCAAACAAGGTGATAGTAACGCTCAATATAAGCTCGGCTGTTTTTACGAGGATGGCCTCGGTGTAAACAAAGACCTTGTATTAGCTATACATGGAAACTTAAGAAAAAAAACATAAAATAAGAGAAGCTAACGAATAGAATCTGAAAAATCTAAGGTCAAGTGCAAAGTTTCAATGCGAAGTTTTTCGCTTCTTAAGTTCCCGGATATGCCCCTTCCCCTGTTCCCCTTTGTTAAGAGTAGCAATCAACAAAGCTGACTGAGAGGTTAGATTAATTTATTTTTAGAAAAGGAGCTTAATCTATGAATTTTCAAAATTATCAAACAGCCGCCAATAATGGTAACGCCCAAACGCCGGTGGATCTCGCTTTATTCTACACCCAAAATCTCGGCCCAGACCAAAGCTGAACGGATACCATATTTTGATTTGCCCAAGCCATCAATCAAGACAATAGCAATGCTCAATATGCCTTCTTCTCTGGGAAAGTTAACGGATAAGTCAAGAAGGCTTGATTAATTTATTTTTAGAAAAGGAGCTTAATCTATGAATTTTCAAAATTATCAAACAGCCGCCAACAATGGCAACGCCCAAGCGCAGGTGGATCTCGCTTTATTCTACACCCAAACTCTCGGCCCAAACCAGAGCTGGACGGATACCATATTTTGATTTACCCAAGCCATCAATCAAGACAATAGCCATGCTCAATATGCCTTCTTCTCTGGGAAAGTTAACGGATAAGTCAAGAAGGCTTGATTAATTTATTTTTAGAAATTAGAAAAGGAGCTTAATCTATGAATTTTCAAAATTATCAAACAGCCGCCAACAATGGCAACGCCCGAGCGCAGGTGGATCTCGCTTTATGCTACACCCAAGGTCTCGGCACAGACCAAAGCCTAACGGATGCCATATATTGGTTTACCCAATCCGCCAATCAAAACAATAGAGATGCTCAATATAATTTGAGTCTTTGCTTTGAACATGGCCATGGCACAGAAATCGATTTAAACGAAGCAACTTTTTGGCTAATAAAAGCTGCTATAAACGATCATTCGGATGCTCAAGTACATCTGGCCACCAATTACTTTACCGGCCATGGTGTTAAGCAAAGCAATCAGCTTGCATTATATTGGTTTGAAAAGGCCGCCGAGCAAGACAACGACGTAGCTCAATACAATCTCGGAATTTTTTACGAAAACGGCATTGCTGTCTCTCAAGACTTAGATCAAGCAATATTTTGGTTTAAGAAGGCTGCTCTCCAAGGCAATGTCTTGGCCCAAAACAATTTGGGCGTATTATATTCGGATAATGATAATAAATTAATGAGTGAGGCCATAAAATGGTTTACAATAGCAGCGCAACGAAATAATCCTTTCGCTCAATTTAACTTAGCAACATGCTATGCCGATGGCGATGGCTTAGAACAAAATCTCGAGAAAGCTGCTTATTGGTACAATGAAGCCGCCGTAAATGATAATATCTATGCTCAACATAAGTTAGCTCTATGCTATCTCAATGGTATCGGCGTTATGATTGATCTAGATAAAGCCGCCTTTTGGTTCACTAAAGCAGCATCTGCTGGCTTGGATCAAGCTCAATACTATCTCGGGACTTGCTTCGAATCCGGCTCCGGCGTTGAATTAAATTTCGATTCTGCTAACTTTTGGTTCGCTAAAGCAGCCAAACAAGGTCATATAGAAGCTGCATTTAAATTAGGTGCTATTATTAATATGGATAAAATTTGGACTAATCCTCGTCGCTACATATTTTAATTTTTTTTATTCATTGCCTTTTGCTTCACTAAAAAAATAGCAACTACTGGCTTGGATCAAGCTCAATATTATCTCGATACTTGCTTTGAATCCAACTCCGACGACGTTGAATTAAATTTCGATACTCCTAATTTTTGGTTCGCTAAGAAAAATAGTATCCACTAGATTGAATCAAGCTCCATATTATATCGGGACTTGCTTCGAATCCAGCTCCAGCGTTGCTTTACACTTCGATTTGGTTCGCTAAAACGGCCAAACAACAGGACAAACGCATATAGGTATTTTTTACTAAACATTACCCCTTTCGCTGATCCCATCATTTAGCTAAGTTCAACTGCAAAGGGCAAGTGCGTAACTTTTTTTATCCATTGCCTCTATATTGTTTTGTTATACTTTGCTTTATTATTTACAGACTTTACTTTCAAAGTCTATTACAAAATTAATTTTTTTGAAAAGTAACTGTGTAAATTACAATATATTATTTTGTTATATTTTTTTCATTATGTATATATAAATAGATTATATATTCAAAACTAATGCTTTATTATTGACACACTTTACTTTCCAAGTCCATTACAAATGAATTTTTTTAAAAAGGAGCTGTGAAAATGATAATTCAAGAATATCAAATATTAGCCGATCAAGGTGATGCCGAATCGCAAAATTACTTAGGGGATAGCTTTTTTTACGGGCGTAATGACCTCATCAAAGATCATAAACAAGCTGTTTATTGGTATGCCCTCGCTGCTCAGCAAGATCACACCATTGCTCAATTTAAATTGGCGAATTGTTACGCCTCCGGTCAAGGCGTTCCCAAAGATTTAGAACTCGCTGCTACATGGTTCATTAAGGCCGCCCAAAACGGCTACGCTAACGCCCAATATAATATCGCTACTTACTATGATTGGGGTATTGGCGTTACTCAAGATGAATCTTGTGCTGTTTCCTGGTATGAAAAAGCAGCCAATCAAGGACATATAGAATCGCAATATAACTTGGCCGAATGCTATCATACTGGACGAGGTGTCACCGAAAACCTCTTTGTAGCTTTCGATTGGTATAAAAAATCAGCCGATGCCGGATACGTAGTCTCTCAATACACTGTCGGCACCTACTACGAAAATGGTGATATCGAACTAAATTTGGACAAAGCCTTATCTTGGTACGAAAAAGCCGCCAATCAAGGCTACACCTTAGCTAAATATAAAGTCGCTAATATATACATGTCCAAAAATTGTAACATTGATAAAGCTATGGTCCTCTATTTAGAAGCTGCTCAAGACGGTTACGCTAATTCTCAATTTAAAATGGGCGAATTTTTCGAAGATGGCATCTTTGTCGATCAAGACCTAGAACAAGCTTTTGGTTGGTACCTCTTGGCAGCCGAACAAGCCCATGTAGAAGCGCAGTTAAAATTGGGCGAGTTTTATTATAATGGTGATGGCGTTGATCAGGACTTATATCTCTCTTTTGAATGGTACAAAAAAGCCGCAGAACAAGGTGACTCAACCGCCCAATATGAATTAGTAGATTATTACTGTGAAGGCAAAATTATCGGCCCAGATTTAGAGCAAGCTTTTGTTTGGTGTGAACGTGCGGCCAAACAAGGTAATATAGAAGCTCAGTATAATTTAGGCCTATGCTACATGGATGGTAAAGGTATACCCAAAAATCTCTCTCAAGCAGCTTACTGGTTCGAAATAGCCGCCAATAATGGCGATCATCGTGCTGAATTAAACATCGGCCTTTGCTACGTTACTGGTAGTGGCGTTGAAAAAGATGTCAATCAAGCTTTTAAGTGGTTTAAAAAAGCCGCCGATGAAGGCGACATACGAGCTTTACTTAATATCGGCGTTTATGACTTAGACTAAATCATTCCTAGACTCTCAGTCAACATCTTTGTCGATCAAGACCTAGAAAAATCTTTTTCTTGGTACCTCTTGGTGGCCGAACAAGCCCATGTAGAAGCGCAGTTAAAATTGGGCGAGTTTTATTATAATGGTGATGGCGTTGATCAGGACTTATATCTCTCTTTTGAATGGTACAAAAAGGCCGCCGAACAAGGTGACTCAACCGCCCAATATGAGTTAGTAGATTGCTATCGTGAGGCCAAGATTTAGAGAAAACTTTTATTTGGTGTGAACGTGTGGCCAAACAAGGTAATATAGAAACTCAATATAATCTAGACCTATGCTACATGGACGGTAACGGTATACCCAAAAATTTGTTTCTGGATGACAAAAAAACGATATAAACTTGCACAATTTACAATTTACTTAAAATCAACAAAACCTTGTATGCACGCTTTCTCACCCCATAGCCAAGAACTTAAGAAGTCACAAAATTGCGGGACAGCGGTGCCTCCTGCCTCCCTCTCCGAGGGAGGTGTCACAAAGTGACGGGCGAGTTGAAGAATTATTCATTTTTTGCGTAATTTTTTGTATAGACCCCGAAAATTTTGCTATTAACTCTGCATTTCATGCAATACATACATTTTTAACTTTCATTTTTCGAATGCTTAGCGAAAATAATTTTCCAATTTTAGAACTTTTTCTTTTAGATATGTACTATTTAAAGCCGATTTACCTTATTTAGATAAATAATTTTCACTTCATTTCTTAATATTCAACTTTGATTTGCAAGTTTATCGTTCGGACATATTCATTTTTGGCATAATTTTTTGTATATACCCCGGGATTTTTGCTATAACACTCGCTAAAGTTGCATTATTTTATATTTTATCATTCATTTCAAATATTACATAACACGTTGAATGTTAATTGA
>LNZM01000002.1:0-29606 GCA_002007295.1 Candidatus Epulonipiscioides saccharophilum
CGTAACCGTTAAACATTAGGGCTGTGATAACCAATTTGAAAAATCCTCTACTACCAGGGAAACGATACTTCGCTAAAACGAAGGCTGCTAACGAAGCTAAAATGATGTGGCCAACTGTACCAACCACAGTAATGAATAATGTGTTGAAGAAATATCTTGAAAACGGAACCCAAGATTTCGCCATAATAACAAATAAGTCTTGGAAGTTATCAAGTGTTGGATTCTGTACCCAAAGTCTAGGCGGGAATAAGAAAATCTCATCCAACGGTTTGAACGCTGCATTGATAGCGTATACTAATGGAAATGCCATAAATAGTGCGAAGAATAATAATATGGTATAAATTCCAAAGTTACCGCCAGCCGATCTATTTAAGCGTTTCGTTCTCTTTTTTAATTTCGGCTCTTTCACTTTCTTTGTCTTTGCCATTACACGTACTCCTTTCTATTTTTAAATTTAATTAACTACCTACTCTATTTAACATTTTCTGGATAGCACCCTTACATAAGATCATAGTACCAAATAGTAATGTAGCTATGGCAGAAGCATAACCCATTTCAAATCTAGTAGAACCGTAATCGATAAGGTGAGATACAACTGTTCGTGCTGCGTAATCTGTACTTGGGAATCCGGCTAAAGCCATAGTAACATCAGCTACGTTGAAGGCTTGAGTGATGGACATGATAGCACCGAAAAGTAACATTGGTTTCATACTAGGAAGAGTGATGTACCAAAGTTCTTGCCAACGATTGCTAATACCATCCACACAACCAGCTTCGATTAAGCTTCTGTCTATACCTTGAAGGCCCGCAATGAATGAAAGGAATCCAGTTCCTAAACTCATCCATAAGATAACGCCGATGATAACAGGCATCATATATGTCGGATTAGATAACCACAAGATAGGTTCTGTTATTATACCTAGCTTTAATAAAAATGCGTTTACGTATCCGTAAGGGTCACCAGAGAACATAATAGACCAGATAAGATAAACTTGACCTGAAATAGTAGGAGCGTAAAAGACAACTACTGCGATTGTTCTGATTCTTGGTGGTAATTCATTTATAAACCAAGCAAACAAGAATGCTGCTATATATCCTATCGGACCAGTGATAGCCGCAATAATAAATGTATTCTTAACACCGATTAAGAAGATGTCGTCTGCTAATAGCAAGTTAATGTAGTTTTGTAGGCCGATCCACTCAGGTGGCTCTAGAACGTTAAAGTACGTGAAACTTAATATGATAGATACAATAACTGGTGCAATGAAGAACACTGTAAAAAGAAGAGCATACGGTAATAAGAATAAGTAATAAACTTTACTCTTTCTCATTTGAAGCCAAGTATATGCAGACTTCTTTTTAAGTTGTTTGAAAAATTGTCCCATTTTATTCCTCCCCTTCTTCATATATTTCTAAGCCAAATTCAAGGCGTTTTTTCTCGATTTCCTCATTAATGAGTTTAGTATAATCTAATAGAGTCTCACGAGGATCGTTATTATTATTTACAACGTTACGAACAGCGTTTGTTATGTGTCTGAACGTATAGTATCCGCCGGCAATCTGAGGAGTACCTTCAACCCATTGCCATTGCTCTAATAATATTTTCTGTTGCTCGTTGGTCCATGGTAATTGTTTGAATCCTTCAATGTTTGCTGTAGCATAACGAGCGGATGAGCCTAAGATACTCTCCATCTCACGGCCGAATCTAACTTGTGTAGGTGCGTCTGTCCACCATTTTAAGAATTCCCAGCCTTGCTCTTTTAATACTTCATTATCTTGTTTTAACATCATAGATCCAGTCGAACCGCCGTAAGCTGTTCTGTCGATTGAACCATCTGGCGTTTCGGTTCCTGGCATTAACGCAAAGTCCCAAAGTCCACGAATCTCTGGTGCGAATACTGCGAGGGAGTTGAACATTCCGTAGCTTTGAACACCGATTGGCATTTCACCCGAACGGAAACGATTTAAGAAGTTATATTCAGATGGTAACTTGTAATGTGTAAAGAACTTTGTATAAGTCTCAAATGCATGAACACTTTCTGGTGAATCTAATAAAATTCTGTCTCTTTCGTCGCTGTATAAATTAGCATCTTGTTGATATAGCATACCTAAGAATAAAGATGGATCCGTTCCAGTTGTACCCATTAACGAAGGAATAGCTACGCCCATGTTATTCTGCTGAATTACTGGTAGCATATCGATTAGGTCTTGCCAAGTGTCTGGTACGTCTAATCCTAACTCACTCATAATGTCTGTTCTAAAGAACAATACATCGTAGCTTTGTGTGTCCGGAATAGCGTAAACACCACCTTCGAATTTGAATGGTTCATATGCACTTTCATAGAATCGAGAGAATATTTCGTCAAAATCTTCGAATTGTTTTAAATCCTCTACTGCATTACGTAGCGCATAGTTTACTGGCTCACCTTGACCAATAGTAAGAACTATGTCAGGACCGGCGCCAGAGATTACGGCCTTCATTAATGTTCCGCCCTCTACTAGTTTAACGTTTATTTTAATACCAGTTTGAGGAGTAAATGTGTCATCGATCATATTCTTGATTACTGTACTTTGGTCACGTCCGGTTAACAACCATACATCTAAAACTTCTTGGTTGGCGTAAACGTTACCTACTGAGTTGTAATCTGTGAAGAATGACATTATAAAGGATGAAACCTCATGGTAAGTTTTAGAAAAAATTCCAGAGCTAACTTTTTCCGGCTTAACGTCCGTAGATCTAACTATTAATTCGTCAATATCTAGCGGAGATTCGCTTAATGTTAATATCGTGGTTCCAAGGGCACTTACGTTACTGTTAAAGTTACTTAATGAACCAGGTATTTCGTCTGGACTTTCTACAAATTCTTCTAACTGTCTAGCTAAGGTTTCGATAATAGCTGATTGATTGGATTTTTCACCTGCATAAGCTGTCAAATCGTCTACAATCTTATATAACCTTTTACTTTCTATTTCCATGGCTTCCATTACGTCTGGATAAACTTCATCTATCTTGTAATCACGATATGAATCAGGAACGCTACCAGTTAATATAAGGATTTTACGATAAACGGCATTTAGTCTATAAACACTGTCTTCTAAACGCTTTAAGATAGGACCAAGATCACCAAGAGTTACCTGTAGTTTTATGGAATGACTACCAGCCTCCAAATATATTGGTACGGCTTCGCCATCATGAGCTAAGGTTGTTAGTTCCCAATCGTTGGCGTATTGGAATGGAATAGCTGCTAAATCTTCAAACGGCGTTTCATTATCAATCATTACAGCTCTGTTTGATACGAAACCACGTTGATAGTTTTGACGGCCTTTTATATCGATAAAATAATATCCATCTTCTGGAACTTCAAAGTCCCACTCTATCCATTGGCCTGCTATACGGTTAGCATAACCGCCACCAATATTTAATTTGATCTTAGATACGCTGTACGGATTTGTACCCGGAGACGATCTGTCATAAGTAGCATACAATGACGGGGAAGTAGTTAAGATTGAATCCTCACCTGGTATAACTAATTCAAATTCCGTAACTGTACTCGGAAGTTTATTTGCGCTGTATTCTTCATAAGTAGGCATTTCTTCGATAGCTTTTAAGGTAATGGATTTTATCGCTAAAGGTTCTCCAACACCTTCTAAGGCGATGGTATTTTTACCTTCTTTAAAATAAAATTCATAAGGATTAACTTCATATCCCATATAATCCTTTAATGATACGGTATTCCATCCCGGAAGCTCAATTTGACTTGGTCGGATTTCATTGCCTTGGTTATCCACTTTAACTGGACCAGCATTACCCCAAAGTCTAGTAAATAATATTTTGTCCGAATCATTAAACGGAAGTTCTCCATTTATATAAAAAGCTCTTTCAATGTCTGTACCTTTTCCAGGTGCCGGATAATACTCAATCTCTACATAGTACAGACCTTCTTCTTTTACATCGACGTTCCACTCTACAAATGATTCAGGCTCAGTTAATAGTACATCATTCTGGCCTTCATAGGTATCATGAAATTTAGCATCACCCTGCATTTTAGTAGTATTATGCAAGTCCACTTCTATGCTTTTAGATGCATGAACCACATTTGAATGTGCTGTTTGATAATCCGAATAAGTGCCTTCTCGATCGATGTCAGAAACCTCAGCAGTTAAGTCAACGCCTTCATATTTAAAAGAAAAATTGTCAACTTCTTGTGCAGCATTGTATCCAAAATAACATCCAAATGCTACTACAATGCCAGCAAACCAAAGCCAATTTTTGTGTTTTGCTTTCATACTTTACCTCCTTTGGTGATTGGTAGTAAACAGAATTTCATAAAATGCGCACCTCCCTTTGTTTTTCTAAATTAATTTTAGCAAACTTTAAACATATAATATACACAAATTATTAATAGAAATGTTTAAAAAATTAATATCTTATTCACTTTGACTAAATATCGTTTTCTTATTTTATCTTTTTATAGTAATTAAAAAATCTTTCTTTTCTACTTTAAAACTTATCCTTAAAATTTTTAACAGCATAGTGTAGAAAAATTAAGTCGAAAATAGACGCTAATTTATCCCTTTAAAATCTATAAGAATAAAAATTAAACAATTTTTTGGTATAATTTAGCAGAATAGTTTGTATAATAATCGAAGATACAATATTTCAATTAGAGATTGTATATATTATAATTAATAATAGCCAAAGAAAATTTATTAGATATCAAGGAGTAAAATAAGTATGGAAAACGACAAAGAAATAGACTATGAAGATTTGATGTATGCTTGTTATGCTACATCACAATTTCAGGCTGCCCTAAATTATAGTTACAAATATTTAGAAAATAATCCAGTTACCATGGATATTCTATTACTACAAGCTAGGTGCTCGACGCAGTTAGAAAACATACTAGAGAGTTTAGTGAAATATCAAGAGATAATAAGAAAGTATAAGGATCATCCGAATGTAAAAGAGGCCTTTTTGGAATTAAGTGTAATCTTTTATAAATTGGGTAATTACAAAGTAGTAATACCTTTGCTACAGCAGGCTATATCTCTTGGATACGAAGAAAGTCTGTGTCTTGAGTTAATGGCTGATTGCTATCTGAACATGGAGCAATTTGACGCAGCAGCCAATACATTTATAAAAGCTGTCAATTTTTCTGAACATAAAAAGTTAGTTTATAGAAATATAGCCGAATGCTATCTACATCTGAATCAAATTGATTTGGCGGACGAATATTTGGATTTGGCCGAAGCATGAGAAATAGAATTAGTTTATAGAAATGTGGCCCAATGATATTTATATCTGAATAAAGTTGATTCGGTGGACGAATATTTGGATTTGGCTGAAGCCAACTTCTCAGTCACTTCGACTGAGAGGTTAGAGGCTGACGGAGGGAGAAAGCGTGCATACAAGTTTTTGTTACTTCTAAGTAGTTAATTTTCTTAAGTTCCCATGTATGCCTTTAGTTAGTTACTGACTAAAAGGAAAAAATTGTTGCTTGCATTTTGTCAAAAAATATTGTACTTTAAGAGTAATAAATATAACAAAATATAAACTATAAGTTTTTAATATTAATGTTGAATGGAGATTAAAATATGAAATTAAACTTAAAATATACATATCTTTTAGCAAGTGTGTTGTTATTGCCGAATTTATTTTCAAATCAAGTTAAAGCGCAGGATTTAATTGCGTTACCAAGTCATAATCCGGAATCAATAATTCATTTTGATCTTGTGTCTAATAGTGGATCCGATGAATCGTCATTAGAAAAATTTATTCATGTAGACGGCATTATGGGCGGAGGAATACGTTTTGATGCAACCAACGGATCGATATTAGAAGTTGAGAAAAGCGTGAAATTGGCATACATACCGGATAAAATAAATGGGGTGAAAGTAACCGAAATAGGGTCATCAGCATTTGAAGGGTGTAAGGACTTGACCGAAGTCACTTTGCCAGAAGATGTGATCTCGATCGGTTCAGCGGCTTTTAGGAATACTGGATTAAAGAAGATTTTTATTCCTAAGAGTGTGACGAGAGTTTATAGCAATACTTTTTCAAATTGTAAGGATTTGAAATTCGTTTTTTATGGAGGTTCTAGTTTAAATATTGGTTTGTTGACAGCCGAATATGATTACCGTCGAGTGGCGCTTACTGAAAATTACATACCGCCATCTAATGTTACGCCGATTCCATTGGTAACACCGAGTAAAGTTCGAGTTATAACTAATACTCATTTAGTAGATATGGATGGGGTTGAAGGTGGAAAAATAATTTACGGCAATGCTACAACTTTTTATGCTAACAGGCGTATGGTTGTTTTAGTCGACAGGATGGAAATTTTTGATGTCCAAAATACAGTAACGAGCGTAAAATTACCAGAGTTTATTAATGATAGGCCGGTTATACAAATACTAACTCCAGCGTTTGAAGATGCGGAAAACTTAACTACTGTATCCTTTCCAAACACGTTAGAACACATAGATGTAGATATATTTAAAGGGGCCAAAGCGCTAAAGACTATAGATATTCCGGTAATGCCTTGTAGATTATCTAAAAACTTTATGCTAGGTGCCGAAAACTTGGACAAGGTGTATTTCAATTCGGACGAATATATTTGGGATGATTTCGGAATCCAAATGCCAAATAATACAGCTAAGCTGATAGCCGGAGAGTTAAGTCCAGAATGGCATAGCTTCTCTGATATAGAAGGCGGACAGATTAAGTTCGATGAAAAGTCGGGCACTGTAGAGGCTTCTACAGAATTTATAGGTTTTAATGTGGATATACCAAAAGAAATAGACAATACTGAAGTGAAAATAATAGGTAACAGTGCATTTAGGGAACGAATAAATATGAGGTCCGTAACAATCCCAAATTCTGTCGAAAGAATAAAGGCTGATGCGTTTAGAGAGTCTGGGTTAGAAAGTGTAACGTTGCCAAGTAGTTTGAAATATGTATCCGAGACAGCTTTTGTAGATTGCGATAGGATGCACACTGTTTATTATGCTGGGACAAAGGCACAGTGGGACGAGCTAAATGTTCAGTTAGAAAATGAAGATGAAGTGAGAATTTTTTATTCAACAGAAGGGCCGGTATGGTTGAATGTAGAAGGGATAGAAGGTGGACGAATAAAATTTGATTCAGTATTGGGAAAAATAACAGATGCTGATAAAAGTATAACGTTTGCGAATATACCAGAAAAGATAAACGGAGTGCCGGTTAAAATTATAGGGACAGGAGCATTTGAAGGGATTCCATTTGCTGAGCAAACAGCGATGGGAGTTTTATTGCCGAATACGATAACGTCGTTAGAAGAGAATGCATTTAGATATTCTGGATTAACATATATATCTATTCCGAAATCGGTAGAAAATATAGAGACATCACAGATTAGAGAATTAAGTGAACCGGGATTATTTGGGGAATGCTTTTTATTAAAAGACATTTATTTTGAAGGTTCGAAAAAAAGTTGGGAGGATTTAGGGATTTTTCTATTACCAACCGTAAATGTACACTATAGTATTTAGCACTTAGACTTCCACCAACTCCCTCCGTCACTTTCACTTCGTGATACCTCCCTCGGAGAGAGAGGCAATGGCGGGGAAGCGGTGCCTCCCTCCGGGAGGGAGGTGTCAGCGTTAGCTGACGGAGGGAGAAAGCGTGCCTGCTAGTTGTAGTTGCTTATGTGATCTGTATATAAAATTTATAAATGACATAGTTAATTTTCTTAAGTTCCCATGTATGGGGCGATGAATTAAGGGGAAATTTGCGACAGTCTCTATCTCGAAGCGACAGGTGAAAAAATTTTTTAAACTTTTTTTCAAAAAGGGCTTGATTTTTATTTTGGGCTATGTTATAGTATCAGCATACACACCTTAAGAGCCGACATGGCGGAATGGCAGACGCAGTGGATTCAAAATCCACCACCCTTAAAAGTGTGTGGGTTCGAGTCCCACTGTCGGTATATGTTCGAATATCCTTTTT
Organism: Candidatus Epulonipiscioides saccharophilum; assembly: GCA_002007295.1. Classification (GTDB taxonomy): domain Bacteria; phylum Bacillota; class Clostridia; order Lachnospirales; family Cellulosilyticaceae; genus Epulonipiscioides; species Epulonipiscioides saccharophilum. Next base: position 7,988 of record LNZM01000002.1, read on the forward strand.
ATAAGGATATTTTTTTTGCGTATTTTTATCTTGCTAAGTGCGTAATGAATAGCACCAAAAGAACCTCTCAGTCACTTCGTGACAGCTCTCCTAAAAGGAGAGCCAGGTCGCAGAGCCTAAGTGCGTCGCCTAATTAAATTCTTTATCATTAATAGAAGACAAATAATTGTCTATTTCGCCAATTATATTTTCTACGCAGCCATTATCAAAAGGGGATAACAATTGACCAAGTTGGACAATACCGAGGAAAGATTTTAGGCCACCAATTTTGCAGATATTGAGATAATCTTGCCAAGCTGAAGTTCGGTCGTGGTTCATTTTTTTCCAAAATTGGAGAGCACATATTTGAGCTAAAGTGTAATCTATATAATAGAAAGGGAGTTGGAAAATATGACCTTGCCTAAACCAGAAGCAACCGTCTTCTAACAATGGAGCATCGGCGTATATTCTATGCGGTAGATATTTTTTTTCTAATTCTCTGAAGAAGGTGTTTCTTTCTTGGGCCGAAGCGTTCGGGTTAGCATAGATTAGATGTTGAAATTCATCTACGATAATTCCGTATGGGATAAATTTTAAAGCGTCGCTCATGTGGATAAATTTATATTTATCGGCTTCTTCTTTGAAAAATAAGTTCATCCAAGGAAAAGTGATAAACTCCATGGACATGGAATGGATTTCGCAACTTTCGCATGTTGGGAACATTAAGTCTGGTATCTCGATGTACCTGGACTGATAGACTTGGAAGGCATGGCCGACTTCATGAGTTAATACGTCCACGTCACCGGCGGTACCGTTAAAGTTTGAGAAAATAAATGGGGCTTTATAGTTGTTTATATAAGTGCAGTATCCACCGGGTTGTTTAGCAGGAGCGGTTTCTAGATCTAAGAGTTGAGAGTTGACCATAAATTCGAAAAATTCTTTTGTTTCGGGAGAAAGTTCATTGTACATTTTTTGGGCGTTTTGAACTATAAAGTGAGCGTCGCCATGAGGTTTGGCGTTACCGGAATTGAATTCGAATTTTTCATCGTAGTAATAAAGTTCGGATAGACCGAGTCGTTCTTTTTGTCGTTGATATAATTTAGTGGCTGTTGGGACCAAGTATTCAAGGATTTGTTTTCGGAAGTTAGCAACCATATTCTGATCATAATCTGTACGGTTCATGTTAACGTAGCCAAATTCTATATAATTTTCAAAGCCTAATTTTTTAGCTTTTTTGTCTCGTAGTTTGACGAGTTTATCAAAAATATCTTCGAATTTATTTTTATTTGTTGCGAAGAAGTCGTTAGCTAGTTCACTAGATTCTTTTCGGACGGATCTATCGGTAGAGATTTTAAAAGGGCCGAGACCAGCTAAGTTATAAGTTGTGCCGTTATATTCGATTTTAGCAGAAGCCATGAGTTTGTTATATTCAGTGATTAGTTTGTTTTCTTCTTGGCATTCTTCGATGACATCGGGAGAAAAAACTTTTAGGCCATTTTCGAGTAGATTGAAGTAATGAGTTCCAAATTCTTTTTCGAGATCTTTTCTAAATTTAGATTTTACTAAAGCCTTTTTAAAATCCAATTCTATTTCTTGATATAGGGGGCCAAATTCATCCCAGTACTCACTTTCTTTTTCGTAAAATTTATCCTCAGTGTTTATGCTATAGCGAATGGCTGCTAATTCAGCCTGAGTTGCTAAGTCTGATTGCTTGGCCCATACTTGTTTTATAGATTCTATTTGAGCCGAAGGTTGATTGCTAGATTCTATTTGATTGACTAAGGATGAAATTTCTTTTTTATATTGGTCAAAATCTGGTCTTTCATATTTAAATTCATTAAAAGTCATGTGAACCTCCAAATTAATTATTTTTATTATTTTGCGCACAAATTGTATTTCTTATCCGAATATACATATTAATAGAAGATAAGCAGTCAACCATGGTTTGGGATAAGTCATCCTAAAATACATATTAATAGAAGATAAGCAGTCAACCATGGTTTGGGATAAGTCATCCTAAAATACATATTAATAGAAGATAAGCAGTCAACTATGGTTTGGTATGTATTATTCTAAAATATATAATAAATAATAGAAGATATTCAGTCCATTATGGCGTAAAGAGACTGAATTGCATGTTATTATCTTGAACTTAATGTAATTTTTATAAATTTGTTACACATTTTTAAAAAAAGTAACATAAGGGTGAGTTAATGTCAATAACTATAGCATTACGATTAAATGACAAATGGCTAACAAAGTTCTATTTTATCTGAACAGACTTGTTATTTGTAATGTTATTTTAATGCTATAGATATAGACTATGATTCATTATTGTGTTACGATGAGTCTAAAAAAATAGAGTTTAGTATATAAAAAAAATTTTAACATACAGGCACCAAATTTAAATTTTTACATATTATATTCAGAAATATTCTTTTTTGTGTTTTCAATCAAAAATATATTGCTTATTTGTTTGTGTGTATTGAAAGGGGATTTTAAACTATGGCAGAGCAAAAATTTACATTTGCGGTGTTAGAAAATAAAGCAACAGCGGTAAAGAATGGATTAGGATTAAGTGAAACTATTATAAACGACGACTTTATAGTTAACGGGCCGAATCCGATCGCGATCAAAAAAGTATCGTATATTTATGATGATGGAGTTTGGCAACCGAACCAAACTAAGCGAGCATTATCGATAGGGGATCAAGTATGCTATCTGATTTTCTTAAAGAATTACAGTCCATCTGATATAAAAGAGTTTCAAATTATTGAAGAGATGCCAGTGGGATTTAGGGTAGACGATATAAAAGTTCTAAATGTTTCTATTTTTGTAGAGGAAGTGGCTGAAATAGATTTCTTCGATGAGGTACCGGCCCACTTTATGGAAATCATTCATGAGTATACTGTTACGGATGAACCTATCCCGATTCTTAGCACTGTCGAAGATATTAATATTTTAGAAAAACCACTCAATATTCCTGTTCCTCAGATTAAAGCAGCTAAAACTAGGCCGTATAGTAACCATACTTCTCCAACCGAATGTATAGCTGTTAAAATTTTAGCTACGTTTCATCCTATAGCCACTACTTTACTTTCCGAATAAGATTGTTTATTGAACCATTTTATTTGCCGAATAGACTTGTCTTTTTGACCGATATTTTACTTACATAATGTTCGCCAAACAAGCCGTAAAGCCCCTAGCTTTCATAGCCGGGAACTTAAGAAGTCACAAAATGGCGGGGCAGTGGTGCATCCCTCCGGTGAGCATCTCCCAAAAACCAGAAAACGAGCGCCAAAAAAGTGTAGCTCGTTTTTTTGTTTTACTCTGACTGAGAGGTTAGGGGTCGATAAACTGAGGGATTCTACAAGTTGTACTTACTTCGTTTTAGTTTTTTGCCTCTTTTTTGTAACTCTTCTTAAATTTCTTTTTCGTATGCTAGTCTCTCACTACCATCAGCTAAGTGGATTATCCCACAGTATTCGAATAGATTCTTTTCGATCAGTTTTTGCATGGGGATATTATCTTTATGGGTATCAATTCGTAAATTAGAATTTTTTTGTCTAGCCTGTTCTATGGCATAGTGGAATATTTTTTCTGCTATACCTTCTCTTCTATATTTCATCCCTACAACAATTCTGTGAATTACACCATATTGTTTCGGAGTTTTCCATTTTCCTTGATATATTTGTTTATAAGTAGGATCTTCATCAAACACTAAAAAAAAGTAAGCTTTAACTATACCGTCTTGTTCATAGATATAGCCATTACCTACTTTAGAATCTTCTATAACACTTTCTTGGTTGGGATATATGCCCTGCCATTGGTTTACAGCACATTTTCGAAAATACTCTCTTGCTTCTTGAAAGTAAATATTTACTTGTTCTGCATCTGATACTTTGGATTGCCTGATCATAAAATTCCTCCGACTAAAATATAAATTGTTTAGCGTTTATCATAACAATCTTTTATAGTTTAGGCAAGTATTTTTGAAGATAGATTGCTAATATTTTTAGATATAATCGTATCCGTAGCATTTAGGATAGAGTGCATGATTGTTTAACATTTTTAATTATGGAACTATCCGTAGCATTTAGGATAGGGTGCATGATTGTTTAACATTTTTAGATATAAGCGTATCCGGGTTAGCATTGTTAGATATAACTTGATCCGTAGTATAGAAAAAGTTCAACGAATATTTAGATTCTACATGACCCTGAGAGGCCGATTGTTCAAATAATTTTAAAGCTTTGTTAAGATTTATATCAACGCCATAGCCGTTTTCATAGCATATAGCTAATTTATGGCAAGCGGATAAGTTGCCTTGTTTGGCCGCTTTAGAAAACCACTTAAAGGCTTCTACAAAATTTTGAGAGACAAGCCTACCTTCAAAGTATAGATCACCGAGTTTTAGTTGGGCCAAATCGAAATTGCCTTTAGCAGACTTTAAGTACCATTCTAAAGCTTTGGAATAGTTAGTGGATATACCGATAGCGTTTTCATAGCATAGGGCGAGATTAAACTGCGCTTCGTAATTAGATTGTTTGGCGGCCTTCATATACCAAAAAAAGGCTTGTTCATAATTTTGGGATACACCCAAACCATGTTGGTAAGCATGAGCAATATTTTTTTGAGCGAACATATAGCCTTGTTCGGCAGCTAATTTGGACCATTTAAAAGCTTCTAAGAGATTTTTTTCTACGCCGGTACCGGTAAAGTAAGCTAAGCTGATTTTATGGGCTGATTCTTTGTGTCGTCTTAGTGCAGCTTTCATTAGCCATTCAAAAGATAGCCGATCATTTTTGGGGACGCCTTTACCGTACATGTAAGCAATGCCGACTTTGTATTGAGCTTCTTTATTATTTTGATTGGCCAACATTAAATAAAATTGGAATGCTTTTTCATAATCTTGTTCTACGATTATCCCATCGGTATATATTCGAGCTAGTTTATATATGGATTTAGCATGGCCTTGCAAGGCGGATTTTTCTAGCCAAGTCCAGGCTTTATGCTCATCCTTTTCCACGGCATCACCAGTTATATAGCGTAGAGCCATGTGATATTGTGCATATACGTAGCCGTTTTTGGCGGATAAGTTTAGCCATTTTATACCCTGTTCGACATCCTTTTTTATGTCTACACCTTTTATGTATTTCCAAGCTAAGTCGTATTGACTTTTTGCATCGACTGGTTTCAGGAAATTTAAGGGTAATTCTAGTTCTTCTTCTTTGTTATCATAAAATAATAAATCATAATTCTCTTTCTTTAAGTCTAATATGTTTTTATATATGCTAAATATATCAAACATTGACCGAGTGTTCCATTTATTCTTTATTATAATATTCTTTATAAAAGGTCTTTTGTCTATTCGTTTTTTGGCTGAATTAGATAATAAATGATATTCTTCAAATGTTTTTAACATCATGTCGCATAAAAATTCATCTTGTAAAGTCTGTAACTCTAAATAGATAATACCTATATCTGATTCACTTATTTTTAATATATGCATTAATATATCTATTAAGTCAAATTCCAATGTTGTTATAGATTTGTCCTTAAACATTAAGTCGTTTATCAACTCCATTTTTTCATAATTGTTTAATATGTCTTCTTGAAATAATGCTGTTAACTTTAATAGATCAGCCATAATGTTATTGGTAGCATATTTTCCTTGATTGAGCAAATTGGTAAATGTATCTGTCTGGCTCAGTTTATTATTTAACTTGTTAATCAAATTATTTAAAAATTCATCCTCCGTATAATTATTCCAAACACCAAGAATCATTCTTAAATTTATGATTATGGATAGATCCAAGCAATCTTTTGCAGAAAGAATATCTATAAGCTCCAAAAAGGATTTAGAATATTGATCTGGTTGCAAATTCATGGTTTGAAACCAATCAGTATTTTTAAATAGAGAAGCTTTATTTTCGTTTATAAATAAAGCAGTCATTTGAGAAATTATTTTATTTATTTTAGATCTGGGTTGTTTAAGTAAGTATTCTATATCTATCACAAATATACCTCCAAATTATTTTAAGTGATTTACAAGTTATTTTATTGTTCTAAATTTTTCTAAAAGTAAATGCTAAAATAATTCTTTAGTATATTAGCATTGTTTTTGAGTCGAGTATATATTTTGCGCTGTATTGTTGGTTTCTAGATAGCATTGTTTTTGAGCCGAGTATATATTTTTCGCTGTATCGTTGATTTATGGATAGCATTATTTTTCAGCCGTTTATAGCTTTACGCTATATCGTTGATTTATGGATAGCATTATTTTTCAGCCGTTTATAGCTTTACGCTATATCGTTGATTTATGGATAGCATTGTTTTTGAGTCGAGTATATATTTTGCGCTGTATTGTTGGTTTCTAGATAGCATTGTTTTTGAGCCGAGTATATATTTTGCGCTGTATCGTTGATTTATGGATAGCATTGTTTTTCAGCCGAGTATATATTTTCGCTATATCGTTGATTTATGGATAGTATTATTTTTTAGCCGTTTATAGCTTTACGTTATATCGTTGGTTTCTAGATAGGATTCTATCTTAGCCGAGTATATATTTTACGCTATATCGTTGATTTATGGATAGTATTCTTTTAACTGAGTATATTTTTGATGCTGTATCGTTAGTTTATATATAGCATTTTTATTTTATAGTTTTTAGAGGTATCGGAAAATTTTTTTATTCAATTTAGATTTAGCATCTAAATGACCTTGTTCAGCGGCTTTGTTGTACCAAATATAGCTTAGTTTTTTATCTTTTTTTACGCCGAGACCTTTTTTATAGGCGGTCCCGACAGCATATTGGGCAAACATATTACCTTGTTCGGCTGATTTTTTTAACCAAACGAATGCTTCGTCCATATTTTTAGAAACACCTTTACCGTATTCATAGCATAGGGCTAAATTATATTGCGCTTTTGCGTGGCCTTGGTTTGCTGACTTTTCATACCATTCAAAAGCTTTAATATAATTTTTATCTACGCCCTTTCCATGCTCATAAAAATAACCTAAATTATTTTGTGCTTTAGCGTAGCCACCAACGGCGGCCCGAACATACCATTCGAAAGCAGTATCTAGATTCCGATCTACGCCAATGCCCTTTTCGTAGCAGGTTGCTAAATGTGTTTGTGCTCTAAGGTTACCATTCTTAGCTGCTCTAGTATAGCAGGTTATAGCTACACTTAGGTTTGTTTCTATACCAATGCCGTCTTCATAGCAACGACCTAATTTATAAAGCGCACCTATATGGCCTGCTTCGGCAGCCTCTTTATAGCGATTAAAATTGTTAGGTATTAAATAATTTTCCGATTGAAGATTAAAATCATTTTTTTCATCCGCAATATCCAAGTGATTGGTAGCTAAGTGATTCATTTTTTTATTTGGCTCTGCGAGGTTATTGGTAGCTAAATGATTCATTGTTTCATCTGGTTTTATAAAGTTATTGTTAACTAAAATTTCATTTATTTCTAAATGAGACATTATTTCATCTGATTCAATATATTTGGATTCTACAGCATGCTCGTATATATAAGCATAGCCGACTTCATACTGAGCGTTTTTATGACCTTGTTCGGCGGCCAACTTAAACCACTTTAGACCTTCTGATATATCTTTGGCTACACCGATCCCATGAGTATAACCAAAACCGACATCATATTGAGAATCTTTATCACCTAGTAAGGCTTTATTCAGTATTTTTTTAAATGGCTCTAACAGGTTATTTTCTTGAACTAATTTTTGTAATTTTTTAGTTTTATGGAATTTTTTTATAGCGGTATATATATTTTCAAAATTTATTAATTTTGTGTTAGTTAATTCTAGATAAATATCGTTTAAAGATACAGTATGGGTTAGATTTAGACCTTGTAGTTGAATCATTTTATTAATAAACATGTTTTTATCTAAATTTTTTTTCTGCATATCAGAAAGGAAAAGATATTCTTCAATAGTTTCTAAAAACAAGTTACCTAAAACGTTGTTATCTAAAGTTTGTAATAATAAGTATATGTAGCCAACATTGGATATATTTTCTACATTGATAATAAAGGCTAATATTTCTGACAAATTTATTTGTATATCAGAGATAATTCCGTGTTGATACAATTTATTTTTAATAAGATCCATTTTATCAATATTACGCATAGTATAAATATCTAACAAAGAAATAACGGATAGTAAATTAAACAATGTGTTGTTACCATCATATAGGCCAGAATCTATATTGAGTAAGATAGAATCCAGGGTATAGATATTTTCTATTTGAGAATTTAAAGCGATGAGGATAGGATCTATTATATCGTCGCTTTGTCTTAAGTATATTATATTTAATTCTAATGTTAAATTAATAATTAATTCGTTATCAATAAAGTCTTGTAAAATAATTAAAGTATTTACTATGTACTCTTTAAGTTGGTTAACGTCATGCGGATCAATTTGAGTTTTCATTTGATTAAACCAGTCAAAAGAAGCAAACAAGGATACTTTATTTGTATCATCCAACAAAGCTGACATGTGAGCAATAGTTTGGTCTAAATGTAAATACGGATTATGACTAAAATTATTTCTATTAAATTGATTAATCATTAATATACCTCCAAGCAAAATTATTACATCGTAAAATTATATGAAAGAGGATAGAAATTTACCATACATTTCATTTAGATTTTATAAAAAATTAAGTTGTATACCTTGCAAAATGAAAAATTTTTTAGATAATTAAGTTATATAAATAAGTAAAACTATATTTGGAGGTTATTGATGAAAACACAAATCAACTTAAAAACAATATATACTGAGTTAGACAAACCGGGAGCGGAGCCTATACTAGAAGTTTACGCACAATATAAGAGTAAGGCTTATGATACGCACAACAAGAGGCCGAGTTTGATAATATGTCCAGGAGGTTATTATCAGTATACATCGGATCGAGAAGCCGAACCAATAGCCTTAAAATTTTTGTCAGAAGGGTATAACGTTTTTGTATTAAGATATAGTGTCCTTCCGGTGCAGTATCCTCAACAGTTATTAGAGTTAGCTGCTAGTGTAGACTATGTTCGGTCGAACGCCAAGAAATATTATATAGATCCAGATAACATAACGATAGCTGGGTTTTCGGCTGGTGGGCATTTATGCGCTAGTCTTGCTACTCTGTATGATAGAAAATTTATATCGGATAGTTTGAAGATTTCGCCGAAAGATTGCTATCCGAATAAATTAATATTAGGTTATGCTGTAATAGATTTAAATCCTCATACGCCTCTAAATTTCTTATTAGAAGATCTAGATAGTATTGAGCCAAGTAGAAGTCAATATTATACTACAGCTATTTCGGATTATGTTAGCAAAAAAACACCACCAACATTTATTTGGCATACATTAGATGATACTGTTGTCACGGCGGATAATGCTTTTTTATTTGCAAATGCGTTAATGAAAAACAATGTGCCCTTCGAGTTGCATATATACCCGTTTGGGACACACGGCCTAAGTTTAGCTAATCAGCAGACAGCAACCGAGGAATCTCATATCAATCAGCATGTAGCTAGTTGGATAGATTTAGCGTTAGAGTGGCTAAAAATTAGATAAAAAATTATTCCTCTCTGTATTGAAAAAATCTAGCATTGCCCTCTTCTCTTTTTTCTAGCATATTAGTTCGATAAAGTTCTTTTTGGGCCTGCATATTTTCATGTTCATTTTCATTTTGACAAATTAGGCGAACTTTTCTTTCTTCACGTTTTTGAAGTAATTTAGATCTATGCTCTTCTTTTTGCTCTTGCAATTGTTGATTATTTAATTCTTGAAGAAGGCGAAATTTTTCACGTTCTTCTTTTAGTTCCATTCTACGAAGGTTATGGTGTTCTTGAAATTGTGGTAACTGAGCCTTAAATAATTCGTTTTCTTGTTGAATTTGTAGCCGTCTTATTTGTTCTTGCTCTAGTTGTTTCTTTTTTAGTAAAGCTAATTGCTGAGTTTTGTAAGCTTTATGCTCTTCTTCTTTTATCCTTAGTTTTTCAATCCTCTCTTGATGTTCTACCTCTAAAGAAAGTTTTGATTGTTCTCGCCTTTTAATACAAATGTGAACAATTGTTATTAATAGGCTAATTAATATAATAATGTTACTGATTAGATCTGTATTCATTTTTTGGATCATATTAGGTAGTTGATTAAAAATTTCAAAATTCATATTTTATTTTGAAGGAATAGTTATCCCCAAGCCCTCCTTTTTTAAATTAAGTCTTGCCAGAGTATAACCATAAATGAGCTATAATATACTTTTTGGGAAAAAAAAACGATAAAGAGATGTCGCACTAACAACTCAGATTAGTAACTAAAATTTGTAGGCACGCAGTGATTGAAAAGTTAGAGAGATTAGTCTACATTTTCTAATTTAATTAATAAATACTCTTCTTCATTAACTTCTAAGGTTGTGCCGTCTATTAGTTTTATAGCTATTTCACTCATTTTGGAGCATCTACTAATGATATAAGAATCATAATAATTTTCAAGTTGGTTCAAAATGTTTCTAACATCTAGTAAAATTTCTTGACTTATTTCATTGGAGTTATTTCGTTGATCGCAAATGCAACCAAGGGCTAAGATGCAAGAAATTAGGCCACAATCATTAAGGTTAGAAGTTTTAATAGCACAGATTAATCTAGAAACTACATTTTCTAATTTATTTGTATCAACCAAGCTATGATCTTTCAATGCTACACCCATGGCATGGGCCGTATCCTGAATTAAGTCGACTTTACCGTCTTCTACCTGATTTACACTTTTGAAAAATTCTTCAATCAACCAATCGACGTTTGTTTTGGTTTTAGCATGAGTGTATAAGCAAGCCCGTAAATATCTAGACTGCCTACAAATTTTCGTTAATTTATCCAAGTCATGAGGGTCAGCACACATGCCGAGAGTAAAAATTGCTTGAATGTTTGTTGTTACTTGTTTGCCAACAACACCTAGTTGATGAAATTCTCCGCCGAGTTGCTCCATACAGCGTTTAGCCAATTCTTTTTTCTCAGAATCGGACCAAATATTGCCGATTTTTCTGGCCATGATAATAAGTCTCATCTTAGCTTCTTCATTATTAGAAGTTTCCTTTAACATTTTTAATATTAGAGGTTTAAAGTCGTTTTTATTTGGAGCATGATATATGTTGTTGACCAAAGTTTGGATTTTAAAAGTTAAGCTTTTATCGAAGTAAGGCGGTTTGGACCTAGAAATTTTGTCACACAATTGAATTAGTCTACTGATTTCTGCTACAGCATTGAGAGAGGTGCCGACGGGCGGATTAAACTTATATTTTTTTTCTCTATTTATGTTACCACTTTCGGTAGCAATTTCGACGATACCGCTTTCTTTTTTAATTTCGCCTTTTTCGTCATCGCTGGTCCAAGCGTTGATAGTAATAACCTTGTTTGTGCCCATGTGAACTTTAAAAGCAACGTAGCTACCTCGCAAATATTTTTGTTTAAAGACTATGTTACCGCTAGCTATAGTTCTATAAGTACCATCTAGGTTTCTACTTTGAATAGGAATAGTTATTTTTTGTTGGTTAGGCTCTATTCTAAAACCGAACATAACTTTTGAGATGTAAGGCAATTCTGCACCGGTTTCTATTATTTGAGTTACGGCCCCATTTCTAGAACCTAAATATAAGCTATCGTTTAGAATGCTACGGCCCCATTCAATTTTGATATCGTTTCTTGGAGGAATGACGGAAGGCATACTATTGCTACCAATTAGCAAAGCGGAATTTCTGACATCGTTTTCATTTACCTCCAAGCCAGTTTTCATGTCATCTTCTAAGACGTTATCATATTTATGCATGTAATAATGATAGACAGCGGCCCCTCGAGCAACGGCCTGATCAGGGTCTAAGGCAATAATTGGTTCGAAACCGAAAAATTCGGTTAATCGATTTTTAACCATGTAAAACTTGGACATACCGCCGTTGATGACGACAGCGTCAACTTTTACGTTATCCATTTGAAACTTTTTAGAAGCTTTTTCGAGAACGTCTAATATAGGATATATTATGTTCCGTGTGTTGGTAATATTTTCTAAATTATGATAATCGGAAAACTTTAATCCGGGGGCCATAAATATTTCTAAGATGCTTTCTAACTCTTCTTTGCTAAAAGAGTCATCATAAGCATAGCCGATGCCACCCATGTTACCACCGACTAAAAAATCTTCTTGATCATCATCGTCGTCCCAGGTAGAATCGCTGATATATTCTTCGCCGTATCTTGTATTTAATTCTATTTTGATATCTTCGGCGAAAGTTTTGAGAGTAGGCATGATTTGTTTTTTTTTCTTTTTTAATTCTGCAACGATAGCGGAATATTTCTCATATTGCTTTAAATATCTGTTATACATAACTTCAGCGATAACCTCATCGAAGTCGTCACCACCAAGTTTGGTGTATCTATTAGTAGCAATTTCATCCACTTTTAAAATATCTTCGTAACCGTCTCTTCTGGATATAGAGTGAAGGGTGATATCTAAAGTACCACCACCAAGGTCAAAAACCATAACGTTCTTTTTTTCGGCCAAATCTATGATGGTAGAATGGATTTCACCATTTTGAATTTGATTAATTAGGTCGTAAATAACAGCATTCGGCTCTGAGAGTAAAACAGGTCGTTCGGATCCGTCTTTATTTTTTATTTGGATACCAGCTAATACGGCCGCCTCTAAAGTTGCTTTACACATAGTGGAGTCAAAGTTGGCCGGGACGGTGATGACAGCGTCGGTTATGTCTTTGGTTCTATATATCTTAGCAATGGAGTCTAACATGTGCTTTAATATTTGTGCTGATACTTGAGACGGGGTTTTATCCGGTATATCTACTGATAGGCCGGTTACGGCTGGTTCGCCCATTTGGCTTTTGATAGATTTGGCAACCAAATGAGGACGTAAAGCATATTGAAGTTTAGCGAAATCTCCAACTAAAGGTGAATAATTATTTTCTTCTCGATAATACACACACGATGGTAATGTGGACTTCTTTTGGGTGGATAATTTCGGTTTAGAACTTATTGAATTATACATATCTATAGCTCTTGGGATATCTATTACTTTACTAATAGCATCACCGTTTTGTTTTAAAGATATTGTAGCAATAACTGAATTAGTAGTTCCAAGATCAATTCCTACACATAAATCATTGTGCATTATTAGTCACCTCCATAACTTTTGGCCTAGAAATTTGAATGTCATTATATACCCAACCTGGTGAAATAATTTTTACTGTTTTCATATCACTTTTATTTTTATACGGACTGCCATCATATATACAAAACTGGGCTTCTTCAAAGGTTAAATTTATTATATCGTTACTTCTTTTTAGTGGATTTATATGGTTATCTTGCACAAATTTAGTTAGCTTTTCTATTAATATTAGCAGACCATTTAACTCAATGGGTAGATCGAACTTGTTTTTTCTGAGTAGTTTTACCTGTCTTCTTATTACTAATAGTTCATCTAGTACACAGCCATATTTTTCAGAGTTTAATTGACTAAAAAAGTGTGTAAATTCTTTAAGTTTACTTTCTTCTAGTTGCCTTTCAAAGTCATCCTGAAGTTCGGTTAACATGTTGTTTAGCATATTATTATCCTTTTCTAACTTTAACGTATCATTTTCCAGTTTGGCTAATTTATTAATTAAATCCTGCTTCGTTAAGCTTATAATTTCATTTGTAACTGTGGAGTTATACTTTTTAGACTGATTTGTTCTTGGAAAATGATAAGTTTCGGCCACGATGTCAATAACATCGTAAAAAAAGTATTTGGCGTAAACAACCCCAAATTTATAGATTTCTTTTGCTTCCTTGTAAATATCCATTTCTGGATATTGATAATATAACATAATAGTGAGTAATTTAAACTCTTCTTCATGTCTGTTTAAATTCGGACCTATAGGATTTTGGCGCAAATCTTGAAATTTTTCAAAGGATTGTTTATCACCATTAATGGCTTGGCCTAAATATTGAATAGCCTTGTTGGCCCAAGTAAACAGTTCACTTCTTCTAGCAGGATGACCGAGTTTACGTTTTTTTAAACTAGAAATAACATCCGAACCGTTTAAATCATAACCAAATTTATTATTCATGCTAAGAGCTATTTGGTATGGCTCATAAGAATAATCCTCACATATTATTCTTAATAGTCTATTTTCCTCTATATAATTTTCAAAATTACGTTGGCGATTGACTCTGGGCACATGTTTTTTTGCCATTACGAAGTGTATCTTTTCTAAAATTGTTTTTACTTCTTTCTTTTCTAAATTTATCTTATTCAATTTTTTTACCTCTACCTTTCTATAACTTATATATTTCTTGGTTATCAATAAATATAAACTGCGATCTACAATCAGATTCACGGATCATAGCTTGTTCTATATCATAATCCATAGGATTAAATTGTTTTTCACAATGTACCATGTATACATGACGAGCATTAACTTGGTTTACAAAACTTTTTATTTCTGCAAAATCTACATGTAAAGAAAAATCTATATTCATTACAAAATAATCAAAATAATTTAGGGAACTATTATGGCTATTTTTACTAGCCTTTCTAGAAGTAATATAAACATGAGGTAAGTCTGGCATATATTCAGGATTATACAATCTCACGTTATTATTTAGGATAGGTATTTCTAATTTTTCTATAACATTTAATAAATTTTCATCAATATAAATAAGTGTATTGTGCTGATTAAAATCATTAAGAAGTTTTAAAAATTCGACTCCTTTGGTTAATTGATTAACCTGACAGTAAACAGATTTTCCGATAAAAATTTGCTTATATATTTTTTCTATTATTTTGTATATAGCATTTTGATTTTTCACATAACTGGAATGTTTAGCATGTAAGCCACACATAATCATAGTATCTATATTATATCCAGATAAATCAAAACCGCCGTTTGTTAACGGACTATCGGATATAGAATAATCACCAGTATATAATATTTTATGATTTCTATATTCGAACAATATCATCATGGCTCCTGGTATATGTCCGGCCGGAAAAAAAGTAGCAGTATAATTTCGAAACTTTATTGTTTTAGTGTAAGTTACTGAAATTATTCCGTCCAATATAGACTTAGTAGCTAGGCGTTCTAATTCTTTTGCTTTTTCATTTTTATAAACTTTATCATACAATTGGTATTTTGTTAAAGCTTTCGTTACCGCTGTCATGTATGTATTAGCCTGGGTTGACTCTTTAGCAACATGAGTTAAATATCCAACATGGTCCAAATGTGCATGAGAAATAAAAATTTCATTTATTTGTGATAAACTACTTATAAATGGTGACGTTTTTAATGCATGGATATTTGGTGTGTATATTAATCCTTCTTTGTCTATGCCGATTCCTGCATCTAATATTATATTAGATTGGCCAAGCTTTAAAAAATAACAACTAGCTCCTACATTTTGCCCACCACCTAAAACCATAAGATGCATTCTTTTTCACCTCCATAAAAACTTGATAATATTTGGACCACATCCTTTCTTGGAAAATATAGCCATAAGTATACCTTATTTTATAATACTAATCAAGCTTTTATTTATTTTATCATCAATATTTAAACTTTTTATTATTACTACCTAATAAAATGTTTTAAATACAAATATATTTATAAACTATTATCCATTTAAATCAATGTAAGAATGTTCATTTTGCTATTTCAATAGAAGCCAAATAATAAAATAATAAATTATTATCCAGTTAGGTCAGTATAAGAATCTTATTTTGCTGTTTCCAAATAATAGAATCATAAATCATTATCTATTTAAGTAAGTATAAGGATGCTCATTTTGTTGGTTTATAGAATCCAAATAATAAATTATTATCCAGTTAGGTCAGTATAAGAATACTTATTTTGCTATTTTATAAAATCCAAATAATAAACATGTATTTTGCCATCATTAAAGATTATGTATTTAATTTTGTATTTATATTCACTTGTGAGTATTTTTTTTCGATTTTTTCTTAATAAGTACATATTTTATTTTTTATATTTTGCAATTTCTCCTTTACAAGGTGGAAATTTGTACTTATAATGTGACTGCAAACCAAAGAAGGTTAACAATGAAAGGAATGATCATTTAGTGTATAAAAAAGTTAACACCAGCTTAAATTTTGTTGAGGGAGAATTGGAGATTCTAAAATTTTGGAAAGAAAATTCAATTTTTGAGAAATCGATAGAACAAAGAGCGGATAGCGAAAATTTTACATTCTACGAAGGTCCACCGACAGCGAATGGTAAACCGCATATAGGGCATGTATTGACTAGAGTAGTAAAAGATTTTGTGCCCAGATATCAAACGATGAAAGGCAAGTATGTTTCTAGAAAAGCGGGCTGGGATACCCATGGATTACCAGTAGAATTAGAAATAGAAAAGCAGTTAGGTATAAACGGGAAACCAGAAATAGAAAAATACGGAGTAGACGACTTTATAAAGAAGTGTAAAGAAAGTGTATTTAAGTATCAAAGTGATTGGGAAAAAATGAGCGAGCGAGTAGGTTATTGGATAGACTTAGAGCATCCATATATAACATACGACAATAATTATATTGAATCTGTATGGTGGTCTTTAAAAACGATATGGGATAAAGACCTAATGTATAAAGGACATAAGATAGTACCATATTGCCCAAGATGTGGAACTTCTTTATCTTCTCATGAAGTGGCCCAAGGATATAAAGATATAACTGATATAACAGCGATAGCTAAATTTAAGTTGAAAGAAGAAGACGATACATTTTTCTTAGCTTGGACAACCACGCCATGGACGTTACCATCGAATGCAGCATTGTGCCTGAATCCAAATGCGGTCTACGCTAAAGTGGAGAAAGACGGCGAGAAATTTATTTTAGCCAAAGATTTAATAGAAACAGTTTTAGGTGAAGATACCAACATCTTAGAAGAATTTAAAGGATCCGATTTAACTGGAATAGAATATGAACCGCTGTTTGACTTTGCTAAGCCAGACAAAAAAGCTTTCTATGTGGTGGCGGACGATTTTGTAACTCTGTCTGATGGAACCGGGATAGTGCATATAGCACCGGCTTTTGGCGAGGATGATGCTAGAGTTGGCCGTGAAAACGATATCCCATTTATTCAGTTAGTTAATGAGCAAGGTTATTTTACTCCTGAAGTTACTCTTTGGCAAAATATATTTGTAAAAGATGCCGATAAGTTAATCATAAAATGGTTACAAAAGAATAATAAATTGTTTAAAGCCGCTCCGCATACTCACAGCTATCCACATTGTTGGAGATGCGATACACCTTTAATCTACTATGCTAGAGATACTTGGTTTATTAAAATGAGCCAAATGCGTGATCAATTGATTGCTAACAATAAAACCGTAAACTGGTTGCCAGCATCGATAGGTGAAGGTCGTTTTGGTAACTTCTTAGAAAATGTTATTGATTGGGGCTTATCCAGAAGTAGATATTGGGGAACTCCGTTACCAATCTGGGAATGTCCAAACGGCCACCGACATGTCATCGGAAGTATCGAAGAGCTTAAAAAAATGAGTGCGGATTGCCCGGATGACATAGAACTTCATAAACCTTATATAGACAATGTTCATCTTGGATGTCCAGAGTGTGGCGAACTGATGACTAGAGTTTCAGATGTTATCGATTGCTGGTACGATAGTGGCTCGATGCCTTTTGCTCAACTGCATTATCCATTTGAAAATCAAGAGCTATTTAATAAAAATTTCCCAGCCGATTTCATTTCCGAAGCTGTTGATCAAACAAGAGGATGGTTTTACACGTTAATGGCTATCTCAACCCTTTTATTTGATGAATCACCTTACAAAAATGTTATCGTCATGGGACATGTTTGTGACCAAAATGGATTAAAAATGAGTAAATCCAAAGGCAACGTTGTAGAACCGTTTAGCGTTATCGATTCTACCGGTGCAGATGCGGTCAGATGGTATTTCTACTATGCTAGTGCTCCATGGCTACCTAGTCGTTTTGGGGTGGAAAGCGTAATGGAAGCATCCAGAAAATTTATGGGCACTGTACTAAACACGTATGCTTTTTATATTTTGTACGCAGATATTGATAAGTTCGATCCGACTAAGTATAAGTTAGACGAAAACTCCTTAAACATGATGGATAAATGGGTATTATCTAAACTGAATTCTGTCGTTAAAGATGTGGATCAGTTCCTTGGCGAATACAAAGTTTTTGAGGCTTCTAGAATAATGCAAGAATTTATTGATGATGTATCCAACTGGTATATAAGAAGATCTAGGGAAAGATTCTGGCTAGGTGAGATGCCGCAAACAAAAATTAATGCTTATATGACCTTGTATACGGTTTTAGAAACATTGATAAAAATAGCAGCTCCATTGATTCCGTTTTTAACCGAAGAAATTTATCAGAACTTAGTAAGAACGAATGATGAAAAAGCGCCGATAAGCGTACATTTGTGTGATTTTCCAAAAATGAACCAAAACTTGATAGATAAGCAGTTAGAAGAAAACATGGATAGTGTATTGAAGATAGTAAATTTAGGGCGAGCATGTAGAAATGAAGCAAATATAAAAACACGTCAACCAATAGGAAAAATGTACGTTGGAGCTACCAAGTCCTTACCGGAAGAATATATAAATATTGTGGCCGAAGAGCTAAATGTAAAAGAAGTAATATTCACCGATCAGGCCAGCGACTATATATCGTATTCATTCAAACCTCAGATGCGAACATTAGGACCAAAATACGGAAAGCTTCTTAATGACATAAGGCTGGAACTAACCAATTTGGATGGGACAGAAGCGTTTGGTATATTGAACGAAACAGGCTCCTTAAACTTAACTATAAAAGGCCAAGAAATTTCCTTAACAAAGGATGATTTATTGATATCTACGGCTCAGCGAGAAGGTTATATTGCAGCAAGCGAAGGCGGATTTACCGTAGTAATAGACACAGAAATTAGTCCGGAGTTATTAGAAGAAGGCTTCGTTAGAGAAATTATATCTAAAATTCAAACCATGAGAAAAGAATCCGATTTATTGGTGCAAGATCATATATCATTAGGCTATGATAAAAATGAAACAATAGCCAAAATTATCGAAAAAAATGCCGACGTAATCAAACATGAAGTTTTAGCAGACTCTATAGAAAACAAACTTTTTGATGCTATAACTAAAGAATGGAAAGTAAACGGCGAAACAGTATCATTTAGTATAAAGAAATTTAAAAAATCGTAGCAATCCCTAAAAACAAAAATCAGAAAACGAGTGCCCCAAAAAGGGTAGCTCGTTTTTTCGTGTACAAAGATCAAGGGCAAAGCTAACTAAACTCTTAGTCAATTATTTTTGAAATTGTTAATGCGACAGTCACAATACATATTTCTGCTTATAAAATTCATAAAATTGTATAGACTAAATTATAAATATTACTTAAGGAGAAAAATATGAACTCACAAGCAGAAAAATTAGATTATTTAGTAAGAAAATTGGCGGAAGAATATGACGACATAGAAATACCTGAGTCATATATAGAAAAGCGACAACTTTTAAGAGAGTTAATGAACGTTAGAAAACCGTTGCCTATTGATCCAAAATGGATGGAAGTACAAGATGCGTTTTTGTCGGAAGAAACAATAACAAAAGGAATAGTAAGAATAGAAGACATTATGTCAGAAGATTGGAATAAGAATAGTAAGGATAACATTTTTTTATGGAAAGGAGATATAACGAGACTTAAAGTAGATGCTATAGTCAATGCAGCGAACAGCACGTTACTCGGATGCTTTCATCCAAACCATGGCTGTATAGACAATGCTATACATTCGGTGGCAGGCTTAGGATTACGGCAAGCGTGTGATGGAATAATGGCCAAACAAGGCCACTTAGAAATTACAGGTGGAGCTAAGATGACAGCGGGATTTAACTTACCTAGCCGATATATAATACACACCGTGGGACCGATAGTAAGTGGCACATTAACCGAAATACATGAAAAAGAATTAGAAAATTGTTATAAATCCTGTTTAGAAGTAGCTGTGGCTGAAGATTGCCATAGTCTAGCATTTTGCTGTATATCGACGGGAGAATTTCATTTTCCGAATGAAAGGGCAGCAGAAATAGCGGTAAAGACGGTCAAAAATTTCTTAATAAACAACAATCAAATAAAGGTGGTGTTTAATGTTTTCAAGGAAATCGACTACAAAATTTACACTAGGCTACTCCAGCAAGATTAACTCGCTAAAAAAAGTACTAACGAAAGTCGAAAATGTTATGATCGGCGCAGGTGCCGGCCTATCCACATCGGCTGGACTGAACTATTCCGGAGAAAGGTTTACAGAAGCATTCCCGGATTTTATAGAAAAATATGGATTAACCGATATGTATTCTTCTGCGTTTTATGAGTTTCCGGATTTAGAAACGAAGTGGGCATATTGGAGTCGCCATGTTTTTATGAATGGATATGACTATGTATCTCTGTTATATAACACCTATGATATATTGTTGGATTTAGTACGAGACAAAAATTATTTTGTGATAACTACGAATGCAGACCATGCATTTATAAATTATAATTTTGATCCGACCAGAATATTTTGTGTACAAGGAGATTATCAATTATTTCAATGTTCTATCCCTTGTGTTCAGGAGACATTTAACAGTCAGTTTCAAATATTACAAATGGTAAAGCATCAACAAGACATGAGAGTACCAACTGAATTATTGCCTAAGTGTCCATATTGCGGAGCACCAGCTATTAGCAATATAAGAATAGATGATAAGTTCGTTCAATCGGCGGATTGGTACGAGGGAAAAAATAGATACGAAGAATATTTGTTAAACTATGCAGCCGACCAACCTATTTTATACTTAGAGTTAGGAGTCGGAATGAATACTCCAGCAATAATAAAATATCCATTTATACATTATACTAGTGTGAATCCAAAGGCCACTTATGCCGTGATTAATAAAGGAGAAGCTTACACGGCTAAAAAGATTGCCAAGAAAAGTATTTGTATTAATAATGATCTCCATGATACATTGCTACATGTGCAAATGTTATAAATATCCGCAGATAAACATTTCCGAATAAAGTTATAAATATTCGCAGAAAAACGTTTCTGCATACAAAAATGTTATAAATATTCGCAGAGAAACATTTCAGCATAAAAAAATGTTATAAATATCCGCAGATAAACATTTCCGAATAAAGTTTTAAATATCCGTAGAGAAACATTTCAGAATAAAGTTTTAACTATCCGCAGAGAAACATTTCCGCATAAAAAATGTTGTAACTATCCACAGGTATACATTTCCGCATAAAAAATGTTATAACTATCCGTAGATAAATATTTCTGCATAAAAAATGTTATAACTATCTACAGATAAACATTTTTGAATAAAGTTTTAAATATTCGCAGATAAACATTGCCGCATAAAAAATGTTGTAACTATCCATAGGTATACATTTCCAAATAAAAAATGTTATAACTATCTACAGATAAACATTTTTGAATAAAGTTTTAAATATTCGCAGATAAACATTGCCGCATAAAAAATGTTGTAACTATCCACAGGTAAACATTTCCGCATAAAAAATGTTATAACTATCCGTA
>LNZM01000002.1:29706-66293 GCA_002007295.1 Candidatus Epulonipiscioides saccharophilum
GTTGTAACTATCCACAGGTATACATTTCCGCATAAAAAATGTTATAACTATCCGTAGATAAATATTTCTGCATAAAAAATGTTATAACTATCTACAGATAAACATTTTTGAATAAAGTTTTAAATATCCGCAGATAAACATTTCTGCATAAAAAATGTTATAACTATCCGTAGATAAATATTTCTGCATAAAAAATGTTATAACTATCCGTAGATAAATATTTTCACATACAATAATGTTATGTGCTTATTAAGGAGGAACAAATGAAAAATTTGACACTATTAACTGATTTATATCAATTAACTATGATGCAAGGATATTTTAAATCTGGATTCGGCGACAAGGAAGTAGTTTTTGATATGTTTTACCGTAAAAATCCGTATAACGGTGGCTATGCTATATGCGCAGGTTTGGAACAGGTGATAGAATATATTAAGGAGTTACATTTTGACAAAGAAGACATCCAATATTTACGGAGTCTGAATATATTCGAAGAAGATTTTTTAGGAGCCTTAAAAGAGTTTAGATTTACAGGTGATATCTATGCTATTCCGGAGGGGACCGTAATATTTCCGAACGAACCAATATTGAGAGTTCATTCTACTATAATGGAGGCTCAATATATAGAAACGGCCATATTGAATATAATCAATCATCAATCCTTAATAGCAACGAAAGCTTCTAGAGTAAGGTTGGCAGCACAAAACGATCGAGTCCTAGAATTTGGGCTAAGGCGAGCACAGGGGCCAGACGCTGGAGTTTACGGAGCTAGAGCAGCAATAATTGGCGGATGTAATGGGACGAGCGACGTATTGGCTGGCCAAATTTTTGATGTGCCGATATCTGGGACGCATGCACACAGTTGGGTAATGAGCTTTGATTCGGAGTTGGAAGCATTTCGAACGTATGCTAATATTTTTCCGCAAGCTGCCATTTTGTTAGTGGACACGTATGACACATTAACTTCAGGAGTACCGAATGCAATAAAAATTTTTGACGAGATGCGAGAGCAAGGAAAATTAACTGGCTTATACGGAATTAGGTTGGATAGCGGAGACTTAGCATATTTATCCAAAAAGGCCCGCCGAATGCTCGATGCAGCTGGACATGAAGAGGCTATAATTAGTGCATCGAGTGATTTAGACGAAAACTTAATTACGGACTTAAAGCTTCAAGGAGCAAAAATTACTTTATGGGGTGTTGGAACCAGATTGATTACATCAGAAGGTTGGAGCGCTTTTGGTGGGGTATATAAAATCGTGGCTTGTAAAGACAAATATGGCGATTTTATTCCGAAAATAAAACTTTCCGACAACGCTGCCAAAGTCACGAATCCGGGCATAAAAAAAGTTGTCCGTTGCTATGATACAGA
This sequence comes from Candidatus Epulonipiscioides saccharophilum, assembly GCA_002007295.1. Lineage (GTDB taxonomy): Bacteria > Bacillota > Clostridia > Lachnospirales > Cellulosilyticaceae > Epulonipiscioides > Epulonipiscioides saccharophilum. The sequence goes on from LNZM01000002.1 coordinate 31,079, forward strand.
GCATCATAAAATTAAGGTGGATTTAATAGCGTTAGATAATGAAAAATTCGATGAATCTCAAACTATTATTGCTTCGGATCACAATGCTAGATGGAAAAAAATGACTCTTCATCCTGGCCAATTTACTTTGCGTGAACTTTTAGTTCCTATTTTTCAGGCCGGTGCTTGCGTTTACGATTCACCTACTATTTTGGAGATAGCCGAATATGCTAAGTCTGAAATGAATACCCTTTGGGAAGAGCATCTACGTTTTATTAATCCAGAAATAATGCCGGTAGATTTATCCGATAAGCTTTATCTTTTAAAAAATGATATGCTAAAGAATTTTGAAAAGGGGCTGTAGTATTAACAATTCCAAATATTAAATTCCGGATGACAGAAAGACGATGTAAACTTGCAAAATTTACAATTTACTTGAAAGCAACAAAACTTGTATGCACGCTTTCTCCCTCCGTCAGCTAACGTTGACACCTCCCTCCCGGAGGGAGGCACCGCTGCCCCGTAATTTTGTAACTTCTTAAGTTCCCGGCTATGCCCATGGAAGGGAAGCAGGTTGCCCACACTCTTAGTGAGCTACGCAAAAAGATTCTTCAGTTCCCGGCTATGCTCCCGGAGGGAGACACCGCTCCCACGCCATTTTATTTTCTACGGGAGCCGTCGCCGAGAGCTGTCGTTAAATGACAGAAACAGAGTGCGAGCCTTTAATTTTTGGAATAAAAGAAGTTATACACTTGCCCTTTGCACTTGAACTTAGCTATTAATGGGGTCGGCGCAAAGGGTAATTTTAGGTTATTAATGCGACAGCCCCTGTCAGCGAAGCTGACTGAGAGGTTAAATAGCATTATCCAAAATTTGTTTGTTAACAATAAGCTTAAAAATTTTTTAACGTGGTATAATAAAAATGTAGTCATCTTCAGGAAACGGTTACAAAATATAAAAACAAAGGAGAAAAATATTTTATGAAATACAATATGAATTTTGGCTGGAAATTTTTTGATGGTCATGCTGATCCGGGAGAAGAAGAAACCCCCTCAATAATATTTGAAACGCTTTTACCCAAAAAGTGGACCAAAGCGGGCAGTTTTAATCTTTCCATGCCAAAGTATGATGATAGCCAGTGGGTGGATGTTCAATTGCCACATGATTTTGTAATAGAGAGAGGGGTTTATACTAGTGAGGTTCCTTTTTCTATTGGTTCTTTAGCCACTGGTTGTGGATGGTACCGCAAGACTTTTAATTTACCAGAAGGGGCGCTTGGGCAAAGAATATTTCTAACATGTAATGGAATATACCGAGACAGTCAATTATGGTGCAATGGTGATATAATCAAAAGAGAGCTTAGCGGATTTAATAGTTATCGGACAGAGCTTACCGAAACAATAAATTACGACAAGCCGTCTACCTTAGCTATATTTTGTGATGCGACCGAACCTGAAGGATGGTGGTATACAGGTGGTGGAATTTATCGAGACGTTTTCTTAGAAATCGTACCGAAATTATGTTTTGTACCAGAAGGAATATATGTGAAGCAAACTGGTGTAGATTTGTCAACAAAGAATGTTGAATTTAGCGTCCAAATAGAGGTTGACAGCATGATGGAGGAGGAAGAAAACTTTACTTGTCAAGTAGAATTTTTTGATTCTAATAATCAATGTGTGGCTAACCAAACCTTTTTAGGCAAAGCCCCTGCATGCAAAATACATTATTTTGAGTTGCCTATGTCGATCACAGATGCTAAGTTATGGAGTCCGGAAAACCCCCATTTATATGTAGCCAAGTTGACTTTAACTTCAGCGGCCGGTGTCGAGGTTTACGAACAAAGATTTGGGCCGAGATTGTTTGAGTACGATTCAAAATCTGGTATGAAACTAAACGGAGAAGCAATTTTCCTAAAAGGTGCTTGTGGTCATGACGATTTCGCCGGTGTTGGTGTTGCCTGCAATCGTTCAGTCCATGAATATAAACTTGATAAATTAATTGAGATGGGTGTTAATTCTTATAGATGTTCTCATAATCCGCCCGATCCAGTATTCTTAGATCTTTGTGATGAGAAAGGCATCATTGTTATGGATGAAATTCGTTGGCCGGGGTTGTCCGAAGAAACGATGAAACCATTTATAGATATGATAAGGCGAGATCGTAATCATCCGTGTATTTATTCCTGGTCTCTATGTAATGAAGAGGCTGATTTACTCGGAAAGGACAAAGGCGTTAGAATTTTCAAAAAAATGATTGCTATCGGCAAGACTCACGATGATACTAGAGACTACCTAATGGCTATAAATGCCCGCTACAGAAACCATATATTAAATCACAGAGCAAAAGGATTAGAGCTTCCATTAAACGGGGTTAATTACATGATGCTACGAGATTTCGAAGTTTTCAATTTATTGAGCCAAGAAAATCCTGATGGCTGTTTTGTGAATACCGAGTTAATAGGGCTAGCAACAGTACGAATTGACAAATATATGAATAAAGCCCCCGAAGATAGACTGATAACACAAGCGAAAACGGTCAGCGCTGTTTGGCCGAACGAAGAAACTTACGCTAATCTCACCTGCTATGGCGATTGTTATCCACGTTGGGGACAAACTCCCGAAGAAGCCTTAAAAGCATATGTAGATCAGCCTCATATGTGTGGCCTATATATTTGGACTGGCATAGACTATCGTGGCGAGACTTTCCCTTACCGATACCCTAACGTTATTTCCCCTTTTGGCCTTATAGATTATATTGGTATTTTTAAAGATTGGGCCTACTATTTTAAAGCTCATTGGACTGATCAAAAATTTATTTGGCTTATGCCTTCAACGTGGAATTTAAAAGCTTTAGAAGGTGATTTAATTAAAGTTTACGCCATATCCTCAGTTAATGAAGCAGAATTGTTTTTAAATGGGAATTCTCTTGGTCGACAATCTAAAAATACATTGGACAACTTCTTTTGGTCTGTTCCTTACACCAAGGGTGAGCTGACTGTTGTAGCTTATGAAAACGGCTCAGAGATTAGCTATCATACAATTAAAAGCGCTGAAAAAGAGTATAGGCTAAAAGCTACATGCTCAAAGCATACTTTATCCGCAAATAGCGACGACTGCTCTTTAATTGAAATCGGCGTTTATGATAGATTCGATAATCCGGTTAATGACAGTGAAATTTTAATCGATCTAGAAATAATCGGCTCAGGTAAGTTGTTAGGCCAAGGAAATGGAGATATATCTAGCCTGGAGCATGACAAAGTACCGTATCGCCGATTATACGGAGGAAAAGCATTAGCCATTATCCAAAGTACAGATGATTTAGGCAGTATTAAATTAATTGTTTCGGCCGGTGGAGTTATTCCAGCAGAAATTGAAATCGAGGTTATAGCTACCGAAGATATGTTGCCACGGCTCCCATTTTAGAGGAGCTGTCAGCGAAGCTGACTGAGGGGTTCTTATCGTGCTGTGGTCCCGCCAAGTCTCTCCTTCTAGGAGAGCTGTCACGAAGTGCCTGAGAGGTTCTAATTATTTTTCTATAATAGCTAGATTTTAACAAACTTTTGATATATATTATTTAAGAAAGGAGGTTAATGTCATGTTAAAAGGCTTACGGACCTTATTATTTATGATATGTCACTTTATTGTAAATACACCGGGCAGAATAAAATATAGAGTAGATAATAAGGAACTAGATGTGGAGCAAAAAAAGTTATATACAGAAAAGATTTATCGAATCATGCAGAGCTTTTGTCGAGGGATGATAAAGGCATCTGGTTCGGAACTAATAGTTATGGGCGAAGAAAATTTACCAAGTGAACCGGGAAATCTATATGTATCGAACCACCGAGGATTTTATGATCCGATGGCCATAGCTGCGGTTGTAAATGATCCTTGTATATTTATTGGCAAGAATGGAATAAGTAAGATGCCGATTATTAGAACTTGGTTTACTGCGATAGGTAGTATATATATAACGAGAGAAGATGCTCGTCAAGCTTTGGAAGTTATAAAAAAGGGAACAGAAGAGTTAAAAAATCACCAATCCTTAGTTATTTATCCAGAAGGAACTAGAAGCAAAACTGGAGAATTAGGTGAGTTCAAAGGCGGTAGTTTCAAATTAGCATTTAACTCCGGTGCTACAATAGTTCCTGTGGCTATAAAGAATACAGAATGCATATTTGAAAATAATAAGTTCCCAAATATGATAAAATCAGCTATAGTGTATGTAAATATAGGAAAACCAATATCAGTACAGGACTTAAGTAGAGCGGAACAAAAGGCTCTACCAAAAAAAGTTGAAGAATATGTACAAAAACTATTTAATGAAATACCATAAAAAATCAAAAAATATGTACAAAAACTATTTATTGTGATATCATAAAGAGCTGAAGAACATGTACAAAAACTATTTATATTGTGATAGTATAAAAAGTTGAAGAATATGTACTAAAACTATTTAATGATATATCTTAAAAAATATAGCTAAAAAGAGATATCAAGCAGAAGTTTATTACTAAATCCGAAAAGGAGTGATGTAAATGAACCGAGGGATTATTTCGTTACTAACCGCTACGACACCGATAACAGATCAAGTTACGGAGGTTGCTGAGGTTGCTAATCAGGGGATGAACGGCTGGCTTGTTGCATTAATTTGGGTCATTGTTATTGGAGCGATTCTTACTGGTTTGTATTTTTGGGGTAAGAGAATCCAAGGACGGTTAGATCAGCAACAAGCTATGATAAATGAGCATAAACAAGCAACACAAATTTTTGTTATTGATAAAAAGAAGGATAAGCTGGCTAATATAAATTTGCCAAAAATGGTTAAAGAGCAAATACCGAAGAAACAGGCCAAAAGGCAAATGCCTGTAGTTATAGCTAAAATAGGCCCACAAATTTTAACTTTACTTTGTGATGAGAGTGTTTACAACGTCCTACCAGTGAAAAAAACTTGTAAAGTTGAACTGGCCGGCGTACTAATAGTTAGCGTATTAAGTGGTAAACTACCTCAACCGACTAAAACTGGCTTCAGACAAAAAATGCTAGTAAGAGCTAGCAAGCTACGTAATAAATCTGAGACTTTAAAAAACGACGCTGCCAAAGCCGACCAGGCTAGCAAAGAAGCTAAGGCGAAAAAGCAAGCGGAGAAAGCACAGCAAAAGGCTCAAAAACAAGCATTAAAAAATCAAAATAAATAATTTTAAGCCTAGTAACAAATACTAACCACTAAATGGTTATATTCTATACTAGGCTTGTTATATTTTAAGCAAATCTTTTATATTATAGTTAAAAAGGAGGTGTTTTATTTTAAATGATGTCTCAGGTGAAATATTATTATTATAATTTAAAGAAGCGTTTTGTTAACCATGATGTCAGTTCTAGAAGTGCTCAAATGGCCTATTATTGGATACTAGCTATATTCCCATTTTTGTTCATGATAATTAATATAATATCTTATATCAAAATCGATTCCATAAATTTCATGGATTACGTCCCAAAGGTAGTTCCTAGTATGGTGGCCCCTTTAGTTCAATCAACCGTAGATTCTATGATAGCACAAAGATCTGGTACCGGTATTTTGATCGGTGCTGCTTTGGCCTTATGGTCTACATCGGCGGCGGTTAATACTTTGATAAAAGGTATATACTTATCCTATGGGGTGGTGGATAGCAGAAATTTTATTGTTAGAAAAATTGCTGGTATGATGTACTCTCTACTTTTGGCCTTCACACTAATTGCTATGGTTGTCCTATTAATTTTTGGTAACAAAGTTGGTCAATATATATTAGGATTCATGTCTGGGAAATATCCGAAATCGTACGCTTTAATGTGGGATAGCACAAGATTAATGTTATCCTGGGTTTTAATTTTGCTCGGCTCATATTTCATTCACAGAGTAATACCTAGGCGACATATAAAAGATAGGTATTTATGGCCGGGGGTAGTATTTACAGCAGTGTCATGGTATGTGTTTTCATATATATTTTCAGCATATATAGACTCGTTTTCAAACTATGGATCTATGTACGGAAGCATCGGAGGAATATTCGTATTATTAATCTGGCTGTATGTAAACGGATTATTTATTGTAATTGGATCCGAAATAAATGCTATCATATTAATAAACAAAAATGTACCGTATAGAAAAATATTAAATTCCAGCGTCAGAGGTCGTATGTTTCAAAAGCATTGAGCACTTAGCACTTGATTTTATACAAAATTCAAGTGCGTCGCTTCGCTCTTTTACTCTATCCGTCAGCTTCGCTACCACCTTCCTCAAGAGGAAGGATTAAGTGCACAACTTCGCTCGAAGGATTGCACGGTAGCGAAACAAACTGAGGGATCGAAAGGAGAATAACATGAAAGAAATAACTTTAGAAGAAATAGGTGGATTCAAAATAGGACATGCATCTAATATCCAGGCCGGAACAGGGTGCACAGTATTTTTACCGGATAAACTAGCACCTTGCGGAATAGATGTGAGAGGTGGTGGTCCAGCATCGAGAGAAACAGAATTATTGAATACGAAAATGGCCGCCGAAGGATTGCACGGAATAATACTGTCGGGCGGATCCGCATATTCATTGGAAGCAGCAACTGGAGTTATGGATTTTTTAGAAGAACGAGGTATTGGATTCGATACAGGAATAGCCAAAGTGCCCTTAATATGTCAGAGTGCATTATTCGATTTAGGAGTTCAAAATGCGAAGACACGACCAGATAAATTAATGGGCTATCGAGCGTGCGAAAATGCTTTCGCCAATGAAAATGCCTTGGTCAATAAAAATGCTTTCGTCAATGAAAATGCATTGGCCAATGAAAATGCTTCAGCAAATGAAAATGCTTCAGCAAATGAAAATGCTTTCGTCAATGAAAATGCTTCAGCCAATGAAAATGATTTCGTCAATGAAAATGCTTCAGCAAATAAAAACACTTCGGCTAATCAAAATACTTTGGCTAGTCAGGTAGAAAATAATAAGAAAAGAATACATTCCAAAATTGAATCGGGAAACATTGGAGCGGGTACAGGTTGCAGCGTAGGAAAAATATTAGGCATGGAATACGCTATGAAAACCGGAATAGGAATATACGCAGCACAAATAGGTCCTGTAAAAGTAGGTGCAATCGTGGCCTTAAATGCATTGGGAGATATATTCGATGAAGAGGGCCAACAAGTAGCTGGATTACTTAGCGCAGACAAAAAAGGATTAAGAAGCAGTGAAGAAATGCTATATGAAATGACTCAAGCAAAATTTTTTGGAAGCAATACGACATTAGCCATAGTAATAACGAACTGCAGATTTAATAAATCTGATTTAAATAAAATAGCTGGCATGAGCCAAAACGGATATGCAAGAGCGATTAACCCTATTCATACAACCGCAGATGGAGATACAATATACGTGGCCAGTGTCGGTGATTTAGAAGCGGATATAAATATAGTTGGAACCTTGGCTTCTAGAGTGGTTCATCGAGCTGTTTTGAACGCCACAAAAGTCCCGAGTGCTTATGGATTTCCTTCGGCCCATAGCCTCTCAGTAAATGAGAGCTTTTAAAAAAATTTATTTCTTGAAAGGAGTTTTCATTATACTATGATCAACACAATAAAAAAATATCAGTCTGAATACAAAATGTACCCGCTAGCTACAGAAATTTTTGCGGATACTACAACACCAATTAATATTTTACGCAAGATCAACGAAATTAGCGATAACTTTTATCTATTAGAAAGTGTAGAAAATTCAGAAAGTCTTGGCCGTTATTCTTTTCTTGGATTCGAACCGCTTTTAAATATTAAATATAAAAATAAGATTACAACTATTAGTTCTAACGATCTCTTTTTAGAATCTACGGATGATCCAATTAATATATTGCGAGAATATGTAGACAAATATAAGTCACCTAAAATAGAAGGTCTTCCTCCTTTTACTGGCGGTTTTGTCGGGTACATGGCTTATGAAATGATCGGCTATGCTGAACCAAAACTAAAATTGCCCATTAATAATTTTAACGATTTCGAATTTCAATTCTTCGATAAATTGATTGCTTTCGATAACCTAAAAAAGAAGATTATCATCATTGTTAATATGAAATTAGATAATATTGAAAAACAATATAGGAAAGCTAAATTAGAAATTTCTAAAATAATTAACTTAATAAAATCTATCGATCTGCCTATAAAATCTAATACGCCGAAAATAGTAAATTTTCATTGCAATGCAGACAGAGATAAATTTTTTAAAATAGTCCAAGCAGCCAAACAATATATAACCGATGGCGATATTTTTCAGGTTGTGTTATCCAGAAGATTTGAAGCAGATTTTCAGGGTAGTTTAATAGACGCTTATCGCACTTTGCGAGTAAATAATCCTTCGCCATATATGTATTTTATAAAAAGTTCGAATCTAGAAATTTGTGGCGCATCACCCGAAACGCTAGTTAAAGTACTAAATAATAAAGTCACAACTTTTCCGGTTGCTGGCACAAGACCTCGTGGTAAAACTTTAGCCGAAGATTTAGAATTTGAAAAATCTTTACTAGTCGATGAAAAAGAATTAGCAGAGCACAATATGTTGGTTGATTTGGCTCGCAATGATATCGGAAAAATTTCTAAATATAATAGTGTGAAAGTTGATGCGTATTTGAAAATTCATCGTTATTCCAAAGTTATGCATATAGCATCGATAGTTTCGGGACAATTAAAAGAAACTTTTGACTCTTTCGATGCTATTACTTCTTTGTTGCCAGCCGGAACATTGTCCGGAGCACCGAAATTTAGAGCCTGCGAAATTATTGCAGAATTAGAAAAAGAATCTCGTGGTATTTACGGTGGCGCTATCGGCTATATCGATCTATCCGGTAACTTAGATATGTGCATTGCTATTCGGACGGCTATCAGTGATGGTAAAAAAGTTTATGTACAAGCTGGTGCAGGAATAGTTTATGACAGTATAGAAATTAACGAATATCAAGAATGTGAAAATAAAGCCAAAGCTGTTATGCTCGCCATAGAAAATGCCGATCATATAGAATGATAGTCATGGATTTTGACACTTATTGAAAGAAATGCTCGCAACAACAAATTTTAACACTTATTGTAGAAAATGTAAATACTTTAAATGAAAAAATTTAGAAAAGAAGGAGGGGTTTTATGATTTTAGTAATTGATAACTACGATAGTTTCACGTACAATCTAGTTCAAATATTAGGAAAATATAATTCGGATATTTTGGTAAAAAGAAATGACGAGATCACAATAGAAGAGATAATAAATTTAAGGCCAAGTCACATAATTTTGTCGCCCGGTCCTGGCAAACCAGATTCTGCAGGAATATGCGAGGATTTATTAAGAGTGGTCGATAGCCAGTCATTAGCGATCCCGATCTTGGGAGTATGCTTAGGTCATCAAGCAATTTGTGAGGCATTCGGCGGAACCGTTACCCATGCGAATGAATTAATGCATGGAAAATCCAGCTTGATACAAATAGATAATGAAAATAAAATATTTGCTAATTTACCAAAAAATATAAAAGTGGGTCGCTATCATTCATTAATCGGAAAAAATTTACCTGAATGTATAGAAGTGATCGGAATATCAGAAAATCAAGAAATTATGGCGGTCAAGCACAAAAATCATGAAATATATGGATTACAATTTCATCCGGAATCTATATTGACCGAGGATGGAGAAATAATGGTGCAAAATTTTTTGAGCCTCTAAGTCACTTCGTGACATCTCCTTGGCCAATGACTTAGATATTGTTCCTACTTCGCTGGAGTTTGCGGAGCAACAGTACCATAAGAACCTCTCAGTCAGTTTCGCTTAACTCTATCCGTTTGCTTCGTAGCCACCTTCCTTAAGAGGAAGGCTAAGTACACAATTAGGAGGAAAATAGAATATGATAAATCAAGCTATAAAACAACTTTTGGAATTTAAAAATTTAGATTCTGACATCGCAACTTCGGTTATGAACGAAATAATGAACGGAGATGTAGACGAAGTCAAAATAGCGACATTTCTAACAGCGTTAAGAATGAAAGGAGAAACGCCGGCGGAAATTACAGAGTTTGTAAAAGTTTTACGCAGCAAAGCCTTACCGATGCCGATAGAAGAAAATGTTATAGACATCGTCGGAACAGGTGGCGACGGCGCAAATACTTTTAATATTTCAACAACCACAAGCTTTGTGGTTGCAGCTTGCGGAGCAAAAGTGGCCAAGCATGGTAATAGAAGCGTATCCAGCCGAAGTGGCGCTGCTGATGTTCTCGAAGCTTTGGGTATCAACATTAATACCGCCTCAGATACGCATAATATATTAGCTGAAACGGGATTAACATTTATGTTTGCTCCGTTGTTTCATTCATCCATGAAATATGTAGCTTCTGCTCGGAAAAAAATGGGCATTAGAACAGTATTCAATATTCTCGGTCCACTGATTAATCCAGTACATGCTCAATATCAATTAATGGGCGTTTTTGATTCAAAATTAGTGGAGCCACTTGCTGAAGTGCTAAATAATTTAAATATCAAGAGAGCTTTAGTTGTTCACGGCAACGATGGCCTGGACGAAGCCACTCTCACGGACTTTACTCATATCTGCGAAATTAAAGATGGGAAACTTAATTCTTATCAGTTAGATCCGAGAAAATTTGGATTTAGTTTGTGCGATCCATCCGATTTAGTTGGAGGCAACGCTTTAGAAAATTCTATAATTACTAGAAATATTTTATCCGGCGTAGAAAAAGGTCCAAAGCGTGACATCGTTATTTTAAATTCTGCTTTAGCCTTATACATCTATTTAGATGTTACTATAGAAGAAGGAATAAGTTTAGCTACGAAAGCTATCGATCAAGGCTTCGCTTTAGAGAAACTAGAAAAATTTATTAAGATAACGACGGAAATGTAAAATTTATCTCTCCGTCACTTCGTGATATCTCCATCTCGGATGGGGGCTAGGTCCCCTCCAGGAGGGAGAAAGCGTGACTTCACGTTGTAGTTGCTTGTGGAGAATGCGTGCATAAAAATCTCAATTTAGTCTTTTTATATGCTCATGTGTTTGTCCACTAACACACGAATAGAATTAGAAAAAATAATTACTGAGGTGTAATAATATGATTTTAGATAAAATTTTAGCATCCACTAAAATACGAATAGAAGAAGAGAAAAAACAGATTTCTGAAGCTAGTATGAAAACTTTGGCCATATCAGTAGCAGACAGACGAAGCTTTAAAGATGCTATTTTTAGGCCGACTAAGAGTGATCCGATTAACTTTATTTGCGAAGTGAAAAAAGCTTCACCTTCTAAAGGTGTCATCGTTCCAGATTTCGACTATAAAAAAATTGCTAAAGATTATTCGCAAGCCGGTGCTTCGGCTATATCCGTATTGACAGAACCAGAATATTTTTTGGGTAGCTCTGAATATTTAGCTGAAATTAGCAAAATAGTTTCTACTCCGTTATTAAAAAAAGACTTTATTATTGATTCGTACCAAATTTATCAGGCCAAAGCAATCGGGGCGAGCGCAATATTATTAATTTGTTCTGCATTATCTGATAAGAAGTTGAAAAAATATTTGGAGTTGGCCAAATCACTGGGGTTAGATGCCTTAGTAGAAACACATGATAAAGAAGAAGTGCAGCGAGCTTTAAGTGTGGGGGCCGAAATAATCGGTGTAAATAACCGTGATCTAAAAACTTTCGACGTGGATATAAACACATCAATTTATCTGCGAGAATTAGTGCCGATCGATAAGGTGTTTGTAGCAGAAAGTGGCATAAAGACTCGAGCCGATATTATTCGGTTAGAACAAGCGAATGTAGATGCAGTTTTAATTGGCGAAACTTTAGTACGTGAAAGCGATAAAAAGGCCATCTTAAATCAGTTAAAAGGTCAGGTTTAAGCATGAACATGAATAATAATAGAACATCCAAAATAAAAATTTGCGGAATAAAAAGTATTCAGGATTTAGAAGCTATTAATAAGTACAAACCGGATTATATTGGACTAATATTTGCAGACAGCAAAAGGCGTGTTACACCAGAACAAGCTTTAAATATAAAAAATCATTTAGTAGATAATATTTCTACCGTTGGAGTATTTGTAAATGAAGACGTAGACAAGGTGGCCGAAATAGCCTTGTCTACAGACCTACACTTAATTCAGCTACATGGCGATGAAGATGCTTTATATATCCAAAAACTTAAAGCATTAACTAATAAAAAAATTATTAAGGCTGTAAGAGTAAAGGATAGTTTACAAATCCTTGAAGCCGACATGTTACCGTGCGATTTTTTGCTGCTAGATACTTTTAGTCAAAATTCGTACGGTGGCGTTGGCCAAACATTCGATTATAGCCTAATTCCAAATATGAAGCATCCTTACTTTTTGGCGGGCGGGTTAAATATCCGGAATATCGATAATGCTATTTCTCTGAATCCGTTTGCTTTAGACATCAATTCGGGTGTTGAGGTAAATGGATCTAAAAATTATCACAAGATTAAAGAAATAATATTGCGCTGTAGAAATTAAAAAAGCGAATCAATTACAAAAATTTTAGAAAAGAGATGAAAAATGAAAAATTTTCAATTCAAGAGCAAAGCGTTTATACCCTTTATTACGGCCGGAGATCCAAATATAGATACATCCAAAGAGTTAATTTTAAAAATGCAAGACGCTGGTGCTGACCTAATAGAGATCGGCATACCTTTTTCGGATCCTGTAGCCGACGGCCCAACAATCCAAAGGGCTATAATGAGAGCATTAAAAAATGGGATTACAACGGACGATATTTTTAATATGCTAGATAGCATCAAAGATGAAGTAAAAATCCTATTGGCCATTATGACCTATGTAGATCCGATACTTTCGTACGGTTCAGCCGAGTTTATAAAGCGCTGCTCTGAAGTCAACATTCGGGCTATTATTGTTCCGAATATGTCCATCGAGCAGAGGAATAAAATATATTCAGATTGTCAAACTTATAATGTAAGATTAATATCTTTTTTGCTACCAACCTCATCAGAAGATTTGGAAAACATTGCAACTTCCGCCGAAGGTTTCCTATATTGCGTATCGTCTTTGGGCGTAACTGGTGTACGTTCTAATTTAAATACCAATATCGGTTCCTTAATTTCTCAAGTGAAAAAATTTAGCGATATACCTTGCATGATCGGATTTGGTATATCCACTCCTGAGCAAGCTAAACAAATGAGCGAAATTTCAGATGGAGTTATCGTTGGAAGTGCCATTGTAAAAATTATAGAAGAACAAGGTATAAATTCACCCCATTACGTGGAAGAATATGTTAGAGAAATTAAAAATGCAATTGGTTAATTATTTCTTAAAAATAATCTAGTTAAAGGAGTTAATATTAATATGGTTCGTGCTTTTAAAACAAATGTATGTAGAAATTACGAGATTCTTAGCAATAGTTTTTGGGATTATGTTCCGGATAGCGGAGAAAACAAGGGTAAAACCTATCAGATATACGTTCCATCATGCTTAGAAAAGCATCCAGATTTTGCTAATTATAGAGGAAGTGGAACATTTTACAAGCAGTTCTATGCTAATGGTTGCATCAGACTAGTTTTTAAAGGCGTAAGTCACACCGCCAAAGTTTATATAGATGATCAATTTGTGACCTTCCATTACAATGCTTATACGCCGTTTGAGGTTGTAGTAAAAGACTTAATAGAAGGTAATCATATTTTAAAGGTCGAAGTTGACAACAGCTTTACTTCCGATTCAGTACTTCACAAAGAAAATGATTACATGACTTATGGTGGAATAACAAGAGGAGTAGTGTTAGAAAGGCTCCAAGATTTATATATTAGAAACTTATATTTTAAGCCAGAAAAGAAAGATGGCATATGGAATGCTAACATAAGAGTAATAGTTGAAAACGTTTCTAACAAAGATATAATGGGCAACATCGACTTTATGCTAGAAAGTAAGTTAGCTGGATTTGGGGCTGAGCCAACATTGTTTCCGCAGAATTCATTGACAGAGTTAGAAAATAACTTTGAATTTCCAGATGCTGTATCATGGGATTTGGAACAACCAAACTTGTATCTGCTAAAGACTTGGTTAATAGCCGGTGGTGAGATCATAGATGATTTAATAGAAACGGTTGGATTTAGAGAAATTAAGATAGACGGAAACCAAATTTTATTGAATGGCAAAAGGATAAGAATAAAAGGATTTAACAGACATGAAGACCACCCAGAGCACGGATGTTCATTGCCGTATGCATCCATGGTAAATGACGTACGCTTAATAAAGGACCTAGGCGCTAACGCAATAAGAACAGCACATTATCCAAACGACGAAATGTTTCTAGACTTATGTGACGAGGCCGGCATTCTTGTTTGGGAAGAAGCCCATGCTCGTGGATTAAAAGAAGAAGACATGGATAATCCAAACTTCATGCCTCAATCTATATCTTGTATAAATGAAATGGTGGATTGCCATTATAATCACCCTAGCATATTTATTTGGGGCGTTCTAAATGAGTGTATAAGTCAGAAAGCACCGTATGATAGTTACCATAAAGTTCAGTTAGACCAACTGCAATTTTTAGATCCGACACGTCCAAATACTTTTGCAAGTAATAAGCATTATAAAGATATTTGTTTCGAGTATCCTACAGTTATTTCTAACAATATGTATCCATTATGGTATTTACCCGGAAATGTCGCTGATGTATTGCAAAAGCATATAGATTATGCAAACGAAAATTCCGGCCACCTAAAACCATTCATAGTTAGCGAAATAGGCGCTGGCGCTATTTATGGATATAGGCAACGATCCAAAGAAAAGTGGTCCGAAGAAGGACAAGCCGATATAATCGAAAAGCAGATCACACCGATATTAGAAAATCCAGCATGTTCTGGCGTATTTATTTGGCAGTTCTGCGATTGTCAGGTTTCATCCGGTTGGTTTAAAGAGAGAGGTAGACTGCACAATAACAAAGGTATTGTAGATGAGTATAGAAGACCAAAACTTTCTTATGATGTTGTAAAAAATATTTTTTCTCAATACGGAAATTATTTTGAATAATTTGCTTGGTGGGATGTCAACTAAAGGGAGAGCTCACTGAGAGGTTGGGGTATTTTAAAACAAAAAAGTTTGACATTATAATTATAGCAGGACAATATAATGCAGAAGGATCGGGTCGAGAGCCATTTTAGAAAATTTACTGAAGAATGTTGCAAATTTCAAAAAAATTTACCAAACGCCTTGCTATTGTATTGATTATATGTTACACTTTCAAGGAGTTTTATTGTTGGGAATTATTTGATTACAAACAGTCGTTTATTTCCAGCTTAAAATGAATAATTATTTTAACTTTTTGAAGGAGGATTTTTTAAATGGCAGTAAAAGTAGCAATTAACGGTTTCGGAAGAATTGGTAGACTGGCTTTTAGACAAATGTTTGGTGCAGAAGGTTATGACGTAGTAGCGATCAACGACCTTACAGATCCTAAAATGCTTGCTCATTTATTAAAATATGACACAGCACAAGGTAGACATCCTAATTCTGAAAATATTTCAGCAAAAGACGGAGCTATTGTTATTGACGGCACTGACGTTAGAATTTATGCAGAAAGAGATGCTAAGAACCTTCCTTGGAAAGAACTAGGAGTTGACGTTGTACTTGAGTGTACAGGTTTCTACACATCAAAAGCAAAATCCCAAGCACATATAGATGCTGGGGCAAAAAAAGTTATAATTTCAGCACCGGCTGGAGACGATTTACCAACAGTTGTTTTCGGAGTTAACGAAAATATTTTAAAAGCTTCTGATACTATTATCTCAGCTGCTTCTTGTACAACAAATTGTCTTGCACCTATGGCTAAAGCATTAAATGATTTAGCTCCAATAGTAAAAGGCTTTATGACAACAATCCATGCACTTACTGGCGATCAAATGACACTAGATGGTCCACATCCAAAAGGTGACTTAAGAAGAGCTAGAGCTGCAGCATTCAATATCGTACCAAACTCTACAGGCGCAGCTAAGGCAATCGGTCTAGTTATTCCAGCATTAAACAAAAAACTAGACGGTGCTGCACAAAGAGTTCCAGTAGCTACTGGATCTTTAACAGAGTTAGTTGCTGTTGTGGAGAAAAAAGTTACTGCAGACGACGTTAACAAGGCTATGAAAGCTTGTGAGAATCCTTCATTTGGTTATACAGAAGAAGAATTAGTTTCTAGCGACATCGTTGGTATCACTTGTGGATCACTTTTCGATGCTACTCAAACCAAAGTTCAAGAACTTTGCGAGAATACTTCTCTTGTAAAAGTTGTTTCTTGGTATGATAATGAAAATTCTTATACTAGCAACATGGTTAGAACTATCAAATATTTTGCAGAATTACAATAATTAATTCTAATCTCTCAGTCAGTGTGTGAGGTCCGGTATTTTGCAGAATTAGAATAATTAATTCTAACCTCTCAGTCACTTTGTGACAGCTCTCTAACCTCTCCGTCAGTTAAAACTGACAGCTCTCCTAAAAAGAGAGTCAGGTCGGCGAGGCTGGGCGGAGAGCCAGAGCGGGTCCGGTCCTTTGGGGCTGGACTCTTTATTTTTTTAAACAATCTTTTTTATTTTTATTAGAAACTAAATTATTTTATCAAGGGAGATTTTATTAAATGAAAAAAACTGTTGAAAACTTAAAAGATCTAAAAGGCAAAAAAGTATTGGTTCGTTGTGATTTTAATGTACCTTTAAAAGATGGGGTTATCCAAAATGAAAATCGTATAATTGGAGCATTGCCAACAATAAAGAAATTAATTGAGAGTGGAGCCAAAGTTATTCTTTGTTCTCACTTAGGAAAACCAAAAGGCACTGTAAAACCTGAGCTTACATTAGAACCCGTTGCTATTAGCTTAGCACAACATTTAGGCGTACCAGTAAAATTTGCTAACGATCCTAAAGTGACCGGTGATATAGCCAAAAAAATGGCGAGTGAATTAAAAGATGGTGAAGTCCTGTTACTTCAAAACACTAGATACAGACCTGAAGAAGAAGGTTATGGCAAAAAGGTTGAGGGATCCGAAAAATTTGCAGAAGAATTAGCAGCATTGTGCGACAACGAAATCTTTGTTAACGATGCTTTTGGCACAGCTCACAGAGCACACTGTTCAAATGTTGGCGTAACTAAATACTGCAAAGAAAATGTAGTAGGCTACTTGATGGAAAATGAAATTAAATTTTTAGGTAGTGCAGTAGAAAATCCTGTTAGACCATTCGTAGCTATTCTAGGCGGAGCAAAGGTTTCTGACAAAATTGGTGTGATCAACAATTTACTAGACAAAGTAGACACGTTAATAATTGGCGGTGGCATGGCATATACATTTATGGTAGCACAAGGAAAACCTATAGGCGACTCTTTATTAGAAGCCGATAGAGTAGAATACGCTGGAGAGATGATTAAAAAAGCAGAAGAAAAGGGAGTAAAACTTTTATTGCCTCTTGATAACGTTGTTGGTAAAGAATTTAAAAACGACACTGAGTTTAAGGTTGTAGATAAGATTCCGGATGGATGGTCAGGATTCGATATTGGGCCGAAATCAATCGAACTGTTCCAAAAAGCGTTAGAGGGCGCAAAAACAGTTATATGGAATGGACCTATGGGCGTATTTGAATTCGAAAACTTCAGCAAAGGTACTTTAGCTGTTGGTCAGGCCGTTGCTGATTTAGTAGACGCAATTACAGTTGTCGGCGGTGGAGATTCTGTAAGTGCGGTTAATCTTTTAGGTTTAGCTGATAAAATGAGTCATATTTCTACTGGTGGTGGCGCAAGCTTAGAGTATTTAGAAGGTAAAGTATTACCGGGCGTAGCTGCAGCAGACGAATTATAAAAATTTGTTAAGCATGGCTACAGCAGACGAATTATAAAAATTTGTTAAGCATGGCTACAACAGACGGATTATCAAAATTTGTTAAACATGGCTGCAGCAGACGAATTATAAAAATTTGTTAAACATGGCTGCAGCAGACGAATTATAAAAATTTGTTAAGTATGGCTACAGCAGACAAATTGTAAAAAATTAATTTTAAAAAATATTTGGAGGCTATATTAAAATGCGTAAAAAAATTATTGCTGGTAACTGGAAAATGAATAAAACGCCAAAACAAGCTATTGAGTTAGTAGAATTATTAAAGGATAAAGTTAACACTGATCAAGTAGACGTTGTTTTTTGTCCAACTTTTGTTTGTTTAGATGCTGTTCTTAAAGCAGTGGAAGGAACTAACATTGCTGTTGGAGCACAAAACATGTATTTCGAAGAAAACGGAGCCTTTACAGGTGAGATAGCACCGGATATGTTGACCGAAATGGGCGTTAAATATGTTATTATCGGCCACTCTGAAAGAAGACAGTACTTTGCTGAAACAGACGACTCTGTTAATAAAAAAGTTCTTATGGCCATTAAGCATGGATTAATACCAATAATTTGTGTTGGCGAAAGTTTAGAGCAAAGAGAACAAGGCATTACTGTTGACTTAGTTAGACTTCAAACTAAAATAGCTTTAAAAGGTGTCAGTGCAGACGAAGCCAAAAAGGTTGTTATAGCTTATGAACCAATATGGGCCATAGGTACAGGCAAAACCGCCACCAACGAAGAAGCAGAAGAAGTTTGCAAGGCTATAAGAGATGTTGTCGGCGAAATTTACTGCTGTAAAGTAGCTGATGAAATCAGAATTCAATACGGTGGATCTGTTAACGCTAGCAATGCTAGAGATCTATTTAACATGGGTAACATTGACGGTGGCCTAGTTGGTGGCGCTAGCTTAAAGGTTGATTTTTCCGATATAGTTAACTATTAATTAAACATTTAAAATTTTTATAGTGGTTAGTTTTATGCTAATCACTTTTTATTGTATAAGCATTTTCAAAATTTATTTAGAAGTTATTTAGAAAGGAATGAAATCGTAAATGTCAACAACTCTATTTTTAATTTTAGATGGATTTGGATTAAACGATACAGAAGAAGGTAACGCAGTAAAATTAGGCAAAACGCCATTTATAGATGAACTAATGGAAAATTGTCCATTTGTTCAGGTTGCTGCTAGCGGGTTAAATGTTGGCCTACCAAAAGGACAGATGGGAAATTCAGAAGTAGGGCATTTAAATATAGGTGCCGGTCGAGTGGTTTACCAGGAATTGACCAGAATTAGCAAAGCAGTGGAGGAAGGAACCATCTTAGAAAACGCTGTCCTAAGAGGCGCTATGGAAAAAGCTAGGGACAATGGCAAAGCACTACATTTCATGGGCCTTTTATCCGACGGGGGAGTGCATAGCCATAATACACATTTATACGGATTTATAGAAATGGCCAAAGAGTTGGGCCTTAAAGAAGTTTATGTTCATGCCTTTATGGACGGCCGAGATGTGCCTCCTGATTCCGGAAAAGAATTTATAAATCAGTTACAAGCAAAATTAGATAAAATCGGCCTAGGTAAAATTGCTACAATTTCTGGTAGATATTATGCTATGGATAGAGACAACCGTTGGGAAAGAGTCGAAATCGCTTATAACGCTCTTTGTAAAGCCGAAGGTAAAACTAGCGAAGACGCATTGACTGTTATGCAAAATTCTTATGACGAAGGTATTTTTGACGAGTTCGTTGTTCCTACAGTCATCACTCAGAACGGTACTCCTGTGGCTAAAATTCAACAAGATGATTCTGTTATCTTCTTTAATTTCCGTCCAGACCGTGCTAGAGAGATTACTAGAGCTATTGTGGACAGAGATTTTACAGGCTTCGAAAGAACTTTAATTCCCGTAACTTTTGTTGCTCTTACTCAATATGACGTAACTATCACCGAAAAAGAAGTTGCCTTCACTCCGGAAACTTTAGAAAATACATTGGGTGAATACCTAGCTAAAATGGGTAAAACACAGCTTAGAATAGCCGAAACAGAAAAATACGCACATGTTACTTTCTTCTTTAATGGTGGCGTAGAAAAAGAAAATAATAATGAAGATAGAATTTTAATTCCTTCTCCTAAAGTAGCTACCTACGACCTTCAGCCAGAAATGAGCGTTTACGAAGTGTCAGATCGGTTGGTAGAACAAATAAAATCTCAAAAATACGATATCATTATCGCCAACTTTGCTAACGCCGACATGGTTGGTCACACCGGTAACATGGACGCTGCTATGGCCGCTATCAAAGCTGTTGATGAATCCGTGGAAAAAGTTGTCAAAGCTGTCGAGTCTATCGGTGGCTGCGCTCTTATTACCGCCGACCATGGTAATGCAGATCAAATGATCGACCCAGAAACCGGTGGCGCTTTCACAGCTCACACTACAAATCCGGTTCCTCTTATCTTAGTTAACTTTAAAGCTAAAGGTTTGCGTGAAGGCGGTAAACTCGCCGATCTCGCTCCTACTTTATTAGATATCATGGACTTAGAACAACCGCCAGAAATGGATGGTAAATCTTTATTAATTAGATAAATTTTTATCGTTTTAGAGCAACCATAAAAAATGAATGCAATCTTTATTAATTTAAATATATTTTTGCTTAGCTGTTATACTCTTTTCGTTGTATAGCAGCCTTTTTTATGTATCTGCATACAAGACTGTATGTCCTGTTGTATGAAGGGTAATGGCATACCCATAACTAACGGTTGGACGCTCAGAAATGAATTTGTATGTCCTTTAATCACTTTATAATCCCCCGCCTTTAGGCGTGGGGAGTGTCAAATTGACATTTATTTATAAATCCCGTATTATTGTAATAAAAAACGAGGTGTTTTGTTTTATGAATATTAATGTTTTATGTATCATTTTTTTAGTCGTCTTCTTTTTACATAATGTTATATTTTTTTTGATAGGCTCGAAAGTTATGGAGTCTCAAAATATTAAATATGCTCATTATTTTTTAGCATTGACAAATATATTAGCTGCTTTAATTGATATCTTTCTAATTATGCACTCTGTATCTTTGGCTTACATATTTTTTTCCTGCTTTTTTTGTTGTGAAGTTATAATTTATTATAAGGGATCCATTTATACAAAATTAGCATTTGCTCTCTCTCTTATCCTACATCTTTTATGTTGTGAAGCATTAATCCTTCCGGTTATGAGTATAATATTACAAAGTAGCATGGCTAATATATTCGCTAATTTCTACTTTTTAATCATATCTAGAATCCTAATGTCTTTTCTCTGCTATATAAGCATGTTTCTTGTATTATTTTTAATACCGGATCCTTATTTTAAAAAAATGGGCCAGCATAATAATAGAATGAAGATATTTTTAGCCCTAGAAATTACGGCCATAGCTTCAATAATAGCAACGTCTTCCGTATATCATATGGATAATATTAATGGACAGCAACTTTTTCAACAAATCATTCAGGGCATTAGTTGGTTGATTGTTGAGTATACCGGATTATTTATGTTAGTTGGCTTTGAAATTTTAAATGAAAAGAAAGTTAAACTAGAAACAAAACTACAACTAGTGGATGTCTACAAAAATAATTTAAGCCAAGCTTCTGAAGCTATCATACAGATTGATTGCAAATCTGGCAATTTATTAAGTCTTGTATATAAAGGCAAAATTATTCAAGGTATTACCGGGACTCCTTATACTAATATACTTTCAACCTTTTTAGTTAACACAAATATAAATGTCGGAGATACGTCTGAATTTATGCAAAAGGCTAGTATAAAATACATGATTGAAGCTTTTGCAAAAGGTGAAACCAAATATAATTGTGAATACAGGCAAAAGGAAAATTGGCTAGAAGCCGAATTTTTTTTAGAAGAAGATATTATTAATGATAGACTTATTGCTTTATTAGTCATTTATAATATTAATGAACAAAAAGCTTTGCAATTTAAAGCAGAACGAGATCAATTAACCGGATTATACAATAAATCCATTACTGCTCATTTAATTAACCAATATATTGAGGAACATAAAAAAGGTATCTTATTCATGATAGATGGCGACTACTTCAAACAAATTAATGATACCTTGGGTCACGATGTCGGTGACCAAGTAATTATAAATATAGCTACAACCTTAACTCAAATCTTTCGAAACGATGCTATACTCGGTCGTGTCGGTGGCGATGAATTTATGGTTTTTGTTACTCTCAATAGTCTTGAATTTAACATCTCGGCCACCGCTACAAAAGTTTGCGATCAATTACGCCGTACTTATTTTAACGATGTGAGCGCTGTTTCTACTTCCGCTAGTATAGGGATCGCAGAAGTAACCGAAGATATTTCGTCTTTTTACGAATTATATCTATTGGCCGATTCTGTTTTATATAAATCTAAACATAACGGTCGAAATCAATTTACTATATACAATTCTTTACCAAATCTCAATAGTTGATAAATCTATTGGCCGATTCTGCTTTATATAAACATAACGATCAAAATCAATTTATTATATATTAACCTTCACTTTGTTAACCAAAGCTGTTACAAAGTGACTGAGGGATCAAATTCTCAAGAGGAGGATTTTTTTTATATGAACCTATTATTGTTAAAAATAATATTTATGGTACTAGTTTATTTAAACAACATTATGCTTTTGAAAATTACTTCTAAATTACTAAAAATCCGTAAAATAAAGCATACACCTTTCTTAAAAAATTTTATTATCTTTTTAAATGCTTTGATTTATCTATATTTATTTTTATCTCCTTACGCTTTGATTTTATTTCCATGTTTGTTGTTTTGCTTCTATACAATTAATCTTATTATATTTTATAGCGGTAATATATGGACTAAAATTTCTATTGTATTGTTTGCAATTATTAATCTTTTATCTGCAGACGTATTTATCCTACTTGTTATAAGCAGTATTAAACAATGTACTATACTAGATATATTAACTAATTCTACATTACACATGTTTTGTCACATATTACTTATAATAATTACAAATTTAATTTTTATAAGTTTAATAACCTTTGTTCCTAGATCTTATTTTAAAAAGATTAGCAAAAGTTTAGATGGTTCAAATATATTTTTATTGTTAGAAGTATTAATGGTAATAGTTATGGCAAGTAATTCTGTTAGTTGTTATATAGAAAATTTTAATACTACTATAATGATCCAAAGAGTGATTCACTGTATGTTTTGGCTAATAGTTTTATATGCAGCGATATATATAATGATACACTTGGAAAATAATAAAGAAAATAGTTTACAACTTCAAAAGTTGCTTAAATTAAATAATATGGCCCAAAAAACATTTGTAGATGACAGAGAACTTTTTTTACAAATTGATTGTACTACCGATGAAATAATAATAATTAGTGCTTCTAAATGGAACCTTTCAGATTATATGTGCAAACAATATTCTCATATAATGATTAATTTCTTAATGTATAATAATGTACATTCTGATTATATAGATGATTTTTTAAAATTCACTACGATAGAATATATGTTAAATACTTTTTTGGATGGCCAAACTAAATATAACTTTGAATTTCAAGTAATAGAACAAGATACTGCTAAACGTAAGTGGTTGAAAATGGATGTATTTATAGAATCCGAAGAATCTATTTCTGCACATACTTTGGCCGTAATTATTATTTCAGATATTACTCAAGAAAAAGAACTTCAATTTCAAGCTGAAAGGGATCAATTAACCGGCTTATATAATAAATCTATTACAACTCGTTTAATTAACAGATATATTCAACAAAATAAAAAAGGCTTTTTATTTATGATCGATAGCGATTACTTTAAACAAGTTAATGATACTTTAGGCCACGATATTGGTGATCAAGTAATTGTCGACATTGCAAATACTCTTTCTAATATATTTGAGCCATATAGCAAAGAAGAAAGTGTCATTGGTCGTGTGGGTGGCGACGAATTTATAGCTTTTATTACTCCTAATACGCCCGAATTTAATGTCTCAGAAATTGCTACAAAAGCTTGTGATAAATTATGTCAAACTTATTTTAATGCATCTAAATCTGTATCAATTTCAGCCAGCATTGGTATCGCCGAGGTAAACGAAAACACTGCTAATTTTTACGACCTATATTTATTAGCCGATGCTGCTTTATATAAGTCTAAAAATAACGGCCGAAATCAATTTACTATATACAATTCTTCTCTAAATCCATCTCTAAATCCAAAGGCTTAATAATATGCTGTTATCTATGATAAAGAGGAAAAATTTTACATTAAACTATTATCAGAAATATTTGTTGTACTCTTTTTTTAATAGCATTATACTGTTTCAAATTACTATTTATGATTCATTGTTATAGACTAAAAACATCTAAAAAATAATGACAAAAATCATATTTACTATTTATGATTCATCGTCATAGACTGAAAACATCTAAAAATAATAGTAAAAATTCCATTATTTTAAGATTAAATATGTTAATAAACACAATTTAGGAGTCAACTTTGCATACAATCAAGAAATAATATGCGCCCAAATGTTTCTAATCCGAATAACCTTCATCAAAATTTCATTGACAATTTTAATCTAACAATATATGATTTATATATGTTTTTTAAAAATTTAAGGAGGTTTTATCCATGAAAATAAAAACAGTTGTTGCTATAGGAATCGGCTCAGCATTATTTTTAATCTTAGGACGATTCGTCGTTATTCCAACCGGTATTCCTAATACAGAAATTCAAACCGCCTATGCTTTCTTAGCTTTTATGGCCATCTTATACGGTCCTATTGCTGGTGGCTGTATCGGATTTATTGGTCACATCTTAAAAGATTTAACAGCCTATGGCTCTCCATGGTTCAGTTGGATTATTGCGTCGGCTGTTTTAGGTCTTATTATCGGCTTGGTAGCTAAAAAACTGAATATCCAAGATGGCTTTACATTGAAAAGAGGTATATTATTTAATGTGACTCAAATAATCGCAAATTTAATCGCTTGGGTTATTGTTGCACCAACTTTAGACATCCTTATTTATGCTGAACCAACAAATAAAGTGTTCGCTCAAGGATTTGTAGCCAGTCTTTCTAATATTGTTACCATTTGTGTTATTGGTACATTCTTGCTTTATACATACTCTAAAACTTTAACAAGATCCAATAGCTTAGAGTTAGAAGATTAATCGTTTCGCTAATACCAACCAACCTCTCAGTCACTTCGTGACAGAGGCCATCGCACTAACAACCCGAAAAATTGAAAACGTTCGCCAAAAGGTGATGCGGAGCAACAACTACAGAAGAACCCCTCAGTCAGCTTCGCTGACAGCTCCCCAGGAAGGCATACATGGGAACTTAAGAAAATTAACTATGTCACTTATAAATTTTGTATACAGATCACATAAGTAACTACAACTTGAAGTCACGCTTTCTTCCTCGCAATTTTATGACAGTTTTCCTGGAAGGAAGGGAAGCAGGGGCCAACAACTCCAGAAAAACCCCTCAGTTTATTTCGCTACGTTGTGCCCCCTTCAATTATTTTTTAACAGCTATGATAACGGAGCCATGATAACGTGGCCATTTTTTAGGAAAGGATACTATACATGAAAAAAGCTATAATTCAATTTTCAAACTTTACTTTTCAGTATAAAGGCCAGAAAAAACCTACTTTAAACAATATAGATCTAACTATATATGAAGGGGAAAAAGTCCTTATAGTAGGTCCATCTGGTTCTGGAAAAAGTACTATATCTTATTGTATAAATGGATTAGCTCCACATTTTTATAAAGGTCATTTTATAGGTTCACTACGGATAGATAATAAACCGGTTTCTACCATAAATGAGATGTCCAACTTAGTCGGTACACTTCTACAAGATCCGGATGGCCAATTTGTTGGTCTAACCGTTGCTGAGGACTTAGCATTTAAATTAGAAAACGACATTGTAGAACAATCTATGATGAAACAACAAGTTAAGGATACTGCTAAAAACGTAGATCTAGAAAATTATTTAAATTCTACTCCTCACCAACTTTCTGGTGGTCAAAAACAACGTGTTACTTTAGGTGGCGTATTAATTAAAGATTTGCCCATTTTACTATTTGATGAACCTTTGGCTAACTTGGATCCTGCTACAGGTAAAAAAGTTATGGAATTAATAAATACGTTGTCCGAAAATAAAACTACCATAATTGTAGAACACCGTTTAGAAGACGTTCTTCATTGTAAAATAGATCGGATAATTGTTATGTACGATGGAAAAATTGTAGATGACGATACCCCTTCTAACATTCTAGCTACTAATATACTTTTCGAGGTTGGCTTAAGAGAACCTTTATATATTACCGCCTTAAAATACGCTAACTGTCAAATTGGCAACCTATCCCATTTAGATACTATAGAGCAACTAAATATTCCGGATTTAACTATGCAGCTTAAACATTGGCAATATAATTTTTATAATACCAAAACAAAAGCATTAATCGATCCTGTTTTGCAATTTCAAAACGTAACTTTTGCCTATATCAAAGATACAGTATTAAACGATGTCAGCTTTAATATTTATAAAGGTGAGATGATCAGCATCGTCGGTAAAAATGGATCCGGTAAATCCACAATAGCAAAATTAATCTGTGGTTTTTTTAAACCTAACAAAGGCAAAATATTGCTAAACCATAAAGATATATCTAACCTTAGTATAAAGGAAAGAAGTAAACATATCGGCGTAGTATTACAAAATCCAAACCAAATGATCTTTAAAATAATGATATTCGATGAAGTTGCCTTTGGATTAAGAAACCGAGGAGGATTAAACGAAGAGCAAATTAAAAAACTAGTTTACGAAACATTAAAAATATGTGGCTTATATAAATTTAGAAATTGGCCAATCAGTGCTCTAAGTTTTGGCCAAAAAAAACGAGTAACCATTGCTTCGATATTAGTAATGGGTCCCCAAATAATAATATTAGATGAGCCTACAGCAGGCCAGGACTTCCGAAACTATACAGAAATAATGGAATTTTTAAAAACTTTAACCAGCAAAGGAATAACTGTAATCATAATTACTCATGACATGCATTTAATGCTAGAATACTCAGATCGGGCAATTGTATTAGCCGATGGCAAAAAGATAGCACAAAAGGAAACTGTGGATATATTAACAGATCCACACTTAATAGAACAAGCTAACTTAAAAGAAACCTCTTTGTATCAATTAGCTGTCCATACTGGATTGGATGATCCTAAAGAGTTTGTTAGGTATTTTATAGCTTATGATAGGGAGGTCCGATATGACGATTCTCGAATATATTATTATTAAACATAATCCTAAAAAATTTGCTAAGCATTTTATAACTTATAATAAGAAAGGAGGTCGTAGATGACAATTCTCGGATATATTGATAAAAATTCCATTATTCATAACTTAACTGGTGTAACCAAATTAATTCTATTGATCTTATGTTCTTTCATATCCATGTTGACATATGATACCCGAGTTTTACTATTACTTTTACTACTGAGTATAGTTGCCTTTCGGATATCTAAAATTAAATTCAAAGAAATCTCTTTTATATTTTACTTCATCTTAATATTTTTGCTTATTAATAACATTGCTATATTCCTATTTGCTCCATATCAAGGCTCTGAAATTTATGGATCACAAACTGTCATTTGTAATATAATCGGTCCATACTCTCTGACATATGAACAACTATTTTATCAATTCAATATTACTTTAAAATATTTTGCTGTTATCCCATTTGCCTTATTATTCATTGTAGCTACTCACCCCAGTGAATTCGCCGCTTCCTTAAACAAAATCGGCATCAATTATAAAATAGCCTACGCTGTCGCTATAGCCTTAAGATATATACCCGATATTCAAAAAGACTATCAAGAAATAGCGTTTGCTCAACAGGCTAGAGGTATAGATTTGTCCAAAAACGAAAAGTTTATCCAACGAACTAAAAATAAAATGGCCATTTTAACCCCTCTTATCTTTTCTAGCTTAGAACGTATAGAAGTAATTAGTACCGCCATGGAATTACGAGCATTCGGTCATAATAAAAAAAGGACCTGGTACAGCGCCAGACCCTTTTCCAAAATTGATTATATTTGCTTAACATTTATGTCGATATTTTTTATAGTATCCTTATACATTACATTTGCAAACGGAAGTAGATTTTATAATCCGTTTTAACTAAGAAAATTAACGAAAAAAATTAAAACGAAGTAAGCACAACTTGTAGAACCCCTCAGTCAGCTACGCTGACAGCTCCCCTGAAAGGGGAGCAGGGCACCCGCACTATTAGTTAGCTTCGCCAACAGATTCTTAAGTTCCCGCCTATGCTCCTGGAATGGGAGCAGGGGCTACAACTTAGATATTGTTCCTGCTTCCCTGGAGTCTACGGGCAACTCTTTTTGCTTGAAACAAAATTTGTCACTTTAATGCGACAGCCCCCATGTTGGAGAATCTTGATTTACAATTTTCCACCACTTGTAGCAATGCCTTCGATAAAATGCTTCTGGAATGCTACATAAATTATAATCATGGGTACACATGCTAGCAACGATGCAGCCATAAGTTCCGGATAATCCGTAGCAAATTGCCCCTGCATCTTGGCTAACGCAGTCGATAGTACCAATTCATTTTTATGCGTATTCACTATCATCGGCCACATTAAATCTTTAAACGCAAACAATGCTGTAAAAATTCCCAAGGCTACCATCGCCGATTTAGTCAAAGGTGCCATCACAAATAAAAATGTTTGCCCTATATTACACCCATCCAATTTTGCCGCTTCTTCTAATTCCTTCGGTAACCCCATATATGCTTGACGCAACAAAAATGTTCCAAAAGCAGAAACCATTCCTGGAAATACCAATGCAAACGTCGAATTTAACATCCCTAATTTACTTACCATTAGATACTGTGGGATTAAAAATATCTGAACTGGGACCATCATCTGCAAAAGTACAATTGCAAACGCTATATTTTTCCCCTTAAAGTTTAATCGAGCAAACGCATATCCGGCCAATGTTGCTGTAAGAACAGCACATAGAATTCGAAAGAAAATCATCAGCAATGTATTGCTGTACAAAACTAAAAAATTCATTTCTTTCATCACATTTACAAATGCATCGATCTTCCACTCACTCGGCCAAATTATAAACGGATCTACCTGCATCGCTTCGGACACTGTCTTAAAAGATGTTAGAATCATCCAAATAAATGGAACTAGCATTGTTACGGCTACAATTATCATAAAGGTATGTAGCATTAATGATACGTTGTGATCATGTTTTTCCATATAAAAATTCCCCTCCTTTTCATCTTAATTTTAATTATAAAATACCCATTTCTTTTGCAACTTCATTTGAATTACCGTAATAATTAACGTGATCAACAATAGTAATCCAACAATAGTCGCCCCATATCCAAGATTCTTTTCTGTGAATGCATATTGATAAAATAAATATACTAAAGACTGCGTATCCGCCATCGCCGGACTAGATTTGTCTATTATCATATAAATCAAATCAAAAACTTGCATCGATGCTATAATCCTTGTTATACATACGAAAAAAATCGTAGGAGAAAGTAGAGGTATTGTTATATGGAAAAAACTCTTCATCCCTGTAGCACCATCTATCATGGCAGCTTCATAATAATCTTTCGGAATTTCTTGTAGTCCAGACAAAAATAATATCATGTTATATCCTAAGATCGACCAGACCCCAACCAATGCTATGATATATATCGCTATATCCGGATTCGAAATCCATTGAGTGTCTAGATTGAATAAATTGTTGATCAATCCAAAATTCGAATTTAATAACCATCTCCAAACCATAGCAATCGCCGCTGGCGCAGTAACCATCGGCAAAAATATAATCGTCCTGTATATTGTCCGACCTTTTATTTTCCGATTTAAAACCACCGCCAAAACTAATGCTATACATATAGATAACGGCACCTCTATAATTGCATATTTAAACGTGTTTATTAATGAACGCCAAACTTCGCTGTCAGAAAATACTTTTATATAATTATCTAACCCTACAAAAATATTTCCCCTGCCAAAATCTCCTGTCTTAAAAAAACTTTGGTATAACGTCTGAAATATTGGTATGATATTCAGCACTATTAGTCCAAGTAAAGTTGGGAAAATAAAAGCCCATCCCCACATGAACTCATTTTTTTGCTGAGATGACATTTTCTTTTTCAATATTCATCATCCTCCTTTAATCTTTTAACCTCTTAGTCAGATTTGCTGACAGGGGCTATCGCATTAACAATTTCAAATATTAAATCCTGAATGACAGAAAAATTATAAAAACTTGCAAAATTTACAATTTACTTGAAAGTAACAAAATCTTGTATGCACGCTTTCTCCCTCCGTCAGCTACGCTGACACCTCCCTCCCGGAGGGAGGCACCGCTTCCCCGCAATATTGTGAAGCCAGCCGGAGGGGCATCCATTCGGATGAAGTTGTGCACTTAAGCCTTCCTCTTGAGGAAGGTGGACGCGAAGCGGACGGATAGAGTAAAAGAGCGAAGCGACACTGCGAAGTTCATATTCATTTCTTAAGTTCTCGGCTATGCCCCTGGAAGGGGAGCAGGACCACTTCCCCGCAATTTTGTAACAGTTCCAGGTTGCCCGCCCCTTAGTTAGCTTCGCCAAAAGATTCTTAAGTTCCCGCCTATGATCCTAGAAGGAGAGACTTTTTTATTCATTCGCTAATGTTTCATTCATTTTAGCTGCCATTTCTTTTAATGCAGCTTCCATTGTTTTTTCTCCAGCATAAACTGCTTTTAAGGCTTCGTTATTATCATTTTCCCATATTACGGTATTTCTAGAATATGGTCTTATTACCATGTTATCCATCATGTTTAAATACGCTTGCAAATTAAATTCGGATGAATTAACCCAAGTATCTGAAGTACCCAAGTAAGCAGACATTGTAACGCCTAACTCTGCTTGCTTTAATTGGGCTGGCTCTGATCCCAAATATTCTATTAATTGCCATGCTTGCTCAGGATATTCTGTAGTTCCTGCTGCGGCCCAGCCAAGTCCATTGTATACCGAAACTCTTTCGCCCGTCTTAGATGATTTCGGAAGCTCTGCTAGATCAATATGTTCTTTCGCATAATCACTCGTTTTGTAAGACGGCAACATCCATGACCCATGCAATGCCATCGCTACTTGACCAGACTGCATTAAAACTTCGGCCGGCGTTTCCGATAACGTCGCCAAGGACGGCATTAACCCTTCCTTTATCCATGTTTCTAAAATCTGCATCGCTTCGATCGTCTTCGGATCATCTAACATAGATTTTGTTTTGTCTTCATTTATAATACCACCGCCATATGAGTAAAAAATATTGTAATAGCCTTCTTGATTCGTGTCGTTCCTCATTGCTATACCATATTGGCTTCCATCCGATTTTGTTAGCTTTCTACCTGCTTCTGTCATGTCCTCCCAGGTCCAGTCCGTATTCGGATATTCTAAATTAGCTTCGTCAAACATCGTTTTATTATACCATAGTGCTATCGTATCTATGTCTTTTGGTACGCCATAAATATTTCCTTCAGATGTATATAGACTCCAAATATCTGATGGATAATTTTCTAGCTTGATTGCTTTGCTCTTCTCTATGTAGTCAGTTAAATCTAACAGCATATCATTTTCCATATATCGCTGGCTCTCATTAGAATGCATCCAAAATACATCCGGCAATTGTCCGCCTTGAGCACCAGCTTCTAGCATCGACCAATATTCTGTCCAAGTCACCACGGATAAACTCGTTTTTATTCCCGTCTGCTCTGTAAACCCATCTAGTATTTCTTGTATCCCTGGCTGTTGATATGAATCCCAAATATTTACCGTCAACGTTACGTCTGCTGGGTTTACTTCACTCGATGAACATCCGGCCATTCCTAGTACACCCATAACTATTAAACATGCACTCGCTATTTTTTTTAATTTCATATTAAAATCCTCCCTTATGTAACTTAGAACTTATTATTTACTCTTTACATTTTACAGCATTTTCATGATTTTGTAAACACTTATTGTGCATTTATCTATATTTTTTATTGCTTTTTTTGGATATATTATTAAATAGCTGTAAATTTTTTAAGACAACTATTGTAAATCAGTATTTTTTATGCTATACTAGAAAAAACGTTTGTACTAGTATTTATTATTGTATTTTTAAAACGCTATATTTATATCCTTAATAATGAAGATACTCTTATCAACAAGGCTCTAATCGGATTCGGCAAAATGGCTTTTCTAAACATTCTTTTGCTTATACTAGATTATTATATTTTTAGAAAGTGCATTTATATCCTTAATAATGAAGATACTCTTATCAATAAGGCTGTAAACAGATTTACCGCAATGGCTTTTCTAAACATTCTTTTGCTTATACTAATATTTATGATTATATTTTTAGGAGGTGTTCTTATCTTTACTAACGAAGATACCCTAATCAATAAAATTTTAATCGGATTCGGCGAAATCGTCTTGCTAAACATTCTCTTTATTCTGACTTCTATCCCGATTATTACGGCCGGCGCTAGCTTGACAGCTTTATATAGCTGTAGCTTAAAAACTATTAAAGGCCAACATAAAACGTCAATTATAAAAACTTATTTCGCTAGCTTTAAACTTAATTTTATTCAATCCTCTACTGCATGGATTAGCATATTAATTTGCGCCACCATTTTACTCTGTAATTTACGCTTTACTATTTACCTCGATTTAAAACCTTTGCTTTATATGACTGTTTTTACTATGATCCTAATTTTAATGCTTAGCATTTACATATTTCCGGTTATTGCTACCTTTGAAAATTCTCTGCTAAACCTAGCTAAAAATAGTTTAATCTTTATTATCACAAATTTGCCGACTACCTTTTTGCTGATTATTATTTCAGTATTTCCAATCAGCTTAACATACATTGATACAGCCCTTTTACCCCTATACTCATTCTGTTGGTTCTTCTTCGGATTTGCCTTAACAGCATATATAAACTCGTTTTTCCTTTATAGGATATTTAAAAGATATCTTTAAAAGAGTAAGGAGATATTATGAAAAAAAATAAATATATTTATTTAGACTTAATCCTAATGCCGATAAAATATGCTCCAATAGAATCGGCTTTTACTATTTTGTATACGCTAATAAATGGTTTGATGTTAGCGTATCAAACGTTAGCTACGGCCTATTTTATTAATTGTGCATTAGATATATTTAACGGCAGAAAAAATATTCATGACATAGGCTTACCTATTTTATTGATCATAGGATATATTATTTTTCAAAACTTATTACCCGCAATTTCTAATATAATTAATCTTATTTCTAAAAATAAACTAACTCTTACAATACAATCCATCATTCTTGAAAAAAGGTCAACTTTAGAATATAAACATGTTGAACATTCTGCTACTCAAGATTTAATTAACAGAGTTTGCACAGACACAACTACTCAAATTAAAACAGTTTTTGATAATGCTTTATCATGTACTAGCTTACTTATTAGTCTAATATCTATTCTCATAATTATTATGGATTCTACTTTATGGGGAGCGGTTATCCTTTTACTAGTCAGTGTACCCTTTCTTATAACGGCTCAAAAAGTAGGCATACAAAATTATAGTCTAGAGAAAAATGCAAAAACAATTCAACGCAAATATAACAATATAGCTCATATCTTAATGGATAGAGCATTTGTAAGCGAAAGAAAACTTTTCGGATATAGCAAAAACTTGCAACAGAAATATAACGATTTAAATGATGAAGCATTTACTATAGAAGCCAAAATTTTCACCAGAGTTTTCTCAAATCTAAAAAGTGGTTCGGTAGTTACTATTTTGGTCAGTGGATTAATTATAGCCATCTTATTACCATCAATCCATAACGGTGCCATGAGTATTGGTATTTTTATAGCTCTCGTTAATGGAGTAATTAATCTTCTCCAACTTATTTCTTGGCAATTGCCAAGTATCCTAGGAGATAATGCTAGAACCAAAGAATATCTAAAAGACTTAAACTTGTTTTTTTCTCTTAGTTCAAAAACAGATGCCTATGTTATGCCTATTAAAGAACATCAATTTGTTTTTCAATCTATTGAATTTAAAAATGTATCTTTTAAATATCCTAATACAGAAAACTATATACTACATAATTGTTCATTTACAATGTATAGCAATAAAACTTATTCTTTAGTAGGAGTAAATGGCGCAGGCAAATCTACTATTATAAAACTCCTATTAGGTCTGTATGATGACTACAACGGAGAAATTTTGATTAACAACAAAGATATTAAGACCTATTATTACAATACAGAGACTAAGCAGTCAACATGGGAGAAGCCGGATGACCTCAAATCTCCTGCAGAGGTACAAGTCTTTATTACTAAGACTAAAATATGACTTTTCCCCATTTATTTTTATCATAATTTTATGAATTGACTCACTCTACAAAAACTCACACACACACGTCCTTGTACAACAAGCGGCCACCGTTGCATGTCTACACCCCATAGTTGTGTTTGCACCTACCTATTGTTGGCAGGAGAGGTTGTGTGCTTTGGTCACCTCTGATGCTTTCGTCTGCACCAGTCTGTCCTTCATGTCAGAGCCTCAATTTGCAGAAATGTCAGTGAGCACAATGAGCCAGCAGGGCAGGGCGCTGTGTCACCACAACACAGACACACACAAACAAAACATACACATCAGTTACATTCCGCATTAACATGTATGGGCTTAATTATCACATGAATCATTTCACTCAGAAATTTGCACCAAAAAAAAAGAATTTTTGGTTAATTTGTTTATTACCTGGTCATTGAGCCAGTTCTGATCTGCCAGTGTAGTCAAATCGTCTAAAGTCAGTGTGTGTTTCTTGTAGACCACCCGGAAGGAGGGAAGAGATTTCTGAGTGATCACAGTTCGGTACTTGTTTACTTCTGAGAGGATGAAGTTTTTCCTGCAAAAGTAAAAGCAGTTTGAATCCAGAGTAGAAATTCTCTGCTAAACTCTGTTACAAAAATCTACTGTATGGAGAGGAAATCAATTATTTTTAATACATTGAACACATAATGCTGAAGAAATTCTGACCATAAACACATAGTATGAACCTGTAATACTAATTTTGCAGGTTTAGCGATATAGAATTATCTTACATTAAATATTTTGCAACTGTAGTAGTTTACAGGCAAAATACAAAATGGTAGAGGAGAGAAAGGTAGAAAAAAAAGTACAAGGTAATGAGTGTGCAAACAGTGGATGGTTATAGAGAGTAATAGAAGACAGTTGGGAGAGA
>LNZM01000003.1 GCA_002007295.1 Candidatus Epulonipiscioides saccharophilum
CATTACTTTATTTTTTATGATATTATAAAGACAAATTAAATTTGAAAGGAGATTATTATGATTATTACTGCAAAAATTCGTTTATTTCCAAATGAAGAACAAAAGCAAGAACTTATTCAAACTCTTGCAGCCGTTAAATTTGGTTTAAATTTTGCGACTAAAATTGCATATGAAAATTAATCTTCTTTCTAATTCTATGTCATTACAAAAACTTATTTATGATGATCTTGGAAGTTATTATAAGTTAAAAGTTCAAATGTCTTGTACAGCTTGTCGCATTGTTGCAGGTACTTATAAAAGTATTAAATCAAATAAAGAAAATACTTTAGCCATTTATTAAGAAACTTAAATTAGAATATCAATATAACAGAGATTATTCTTTTGTTAGTCCTAAAAAATCTTCAACTATTTTACAAAAAGAAAGGGTGTTGAAAATGATTAAGTTTAGCAATAAAACTTTTCATATTTATAATGATGATGTAAGTTATATAATTAAGATTTTAGATAACAATCATTTAGGGCAGTTATATTTCGGCAAAGCGATTCGAGACCGAGAGAGTTTTGATCATCTATTGGTGGAAAAGGGGACAAATTTAGCACCATGTCTTTTTGAAGGCAATTTAGATTTTTCATTAGAAGTGATAAAGCAAGAATATCCTAGCTATGGTACAGGAGACTATCGGGATCCGGCCTATCAGGTTACGAGTAAAAATGGGAGTAGCATAACGGATTTAGGATATAAATCGCACGTTATCAAAAAAGGTAAGAGAAGCATAAAAGGGTTACCTTCAACATACGGAGAAAATGTAGATACTTTAGAGATTAATTTAGAAGACGAGTTAATCGGATTAGAAGTAACATTAAGGTATCATGTTTTTTCTAATATATCGGCGATAATAAGAAGTGTGGAGTTCAAGAATATTGGGCAAGAAACATTAAAAATAGATCGAGCTATGTCTAGCTCATTGGATTTATACGACGCTAATTTTGAGATGATAACATTAGACGGAGCATGGGCGAGAGAAAGGCATATTAACAGTGGTATGCTAAGAAAAGGGATACAGTCAATTTCGAGCAGTCGAGGAACGAGCAGTGCTATGCATAATCCATTTATAGCGCTAAAAAGACCAAATACAACGGAGCACATTGGGGAGGTTTACGGATTCGCATTAATTTACAGCGGAAATTTTTTAGCGCAAGTAGAAGTCGACGCGTATGATGTGACAAGGGTATTGTTGGGAATAAATCCATTTGAATTTCAGTGGAGGTTAAGACCGGATGAAATATTTAATACACCTGAATCGGTAATGGTTTATAGTGATAAAGGGTTAAATGGAATGAGTCAAAATTTTCATAATTTGTTTAGAAATAATCTTATGCGAGGCAAATATAAAAACAAAACACGACCGATAGTAATTAATAATTGGGAAGCTACGTATTTTGATTTTACAGAGGAAAGCATATTAAAAATTGCTAAGACAGCCAAAGAGGCAGGAATAGAATTATTTGTTTTAGATGACGGATGGTTTGGAAAACGGGACAATGATTCAACATCTTTAGGAGACTGGTCGGTTTATTTAAAGAAGCTTCCGCATGGAATAAAAGGGTTGGCAGAAAAGATCAATAGATTAGGATTAAGTTTTGGACTATGGTTTGAGCCAGAAATGGTTAATGAGATCAGCAATCTATACAAGGAGCATCCGGATTATGTGATACAGACACCAGGGCGAAATAGATCATATGGTAGGAATCAATATGTTTTGGATTTTAGTCGAGAAGAAGTAGTGGTATGTATTTTTAAAAAAATGTGTGCAACGATCGACACTGCTAATATAGCATATATAAAGTGGGATATGAATCGAAATATAACGGAAGCGTTTAGTTATTCATTAGAAGCAACATGTCAAAAAGAATTTTTCCATCGGTATATTTTAGGAGTATATAGTTTGTACGAAAAACTTTTGGCACGTTTTCCGGATATACTATTTGAATCGTGTGCATCCGGAGGGGCCAGGTTCGATGCCGGCATGCTGTACTACGCACCACAGGCCTGGACATCAGACGATACGGATGCGATAGAGCGACTACACATTCAGTATGGGTCATCCATGGTTTATCCGATAATATCCATGGGAAGCCATGTAGCGGCTGTACCGAACCACCAGGTTGAGCGAATAACCAGTTTAAAGATGCGTGCTGATGTTGCTTATTTCGGAACCTTTGGATATGAATTAGATCTTAATAAGGTGTCACCAACTGACTTAGAGCAAGTTAAAGGTCAAATAGCATTTTTCAAAAAATATAGAGAAATTATTCAGTTAGGTGATTTTTATAGGTTGACGCAGGGTAATTTTTATAGTTGGTTAGTTGTTTCACCGAATAAAAAGACTGCTATATTAGGTTATTACAAAATTTTGGCTAGTCCAAATCCTTCTATCAAGAAGATTAATTTGGTAGGGCTAGATGCTAACTTTAAGTATTCTTGCAATGGTAAGTCTTATTTCGGGGATGAATTAATGAATGTTGGTATGATACTTGAAACCGAATTTACAGGATTAATGCAAGCTGAAAGCTTTAAAGGTAAATATACTCCAGGAACGGATAAAGGCGACTTTACTTCGCAAATATACGTATTCCAGGCTGTTTAAATTATGTCGGTGTGATATTCGAACCCGCATTTACCAGATAAGCCGTAAAGCCCCTAGCTTTAGCTATGTGGATATAAGGCTATTAAAATTTTTTTCAAAAGATGTTATTATCTTTTGTTTTTTGGCTATACTCTAGATACAACTGAATATAGATGGTTGTATAGAAGTCTTAAAAACTCAGCGTCTCGAATACATGGTAAAAGTGTATCAGCATACAAGACTATATGTTCTGTTGTATGTAGGGTAATAACATCCCCGTAACTAAAGGTCAGACTGGACTAGCAAAAATGAATTTGTCCCTTAATCACTTTATAATCCCACGCCTTTAGGCGTGAGGAGTGTCAAAAATTTATGTATTCCATGCTATGTAATTTGCATTATTTAAGTATTTAAAATAGCTCTATACCATATATTTTAGGAAGCTGATATTTTTGGCTTCCTTTTTTTATACTGCTTATCTTGTTATTTAAAAAAGCGCTTAAATTTATTGACAGCATATGACAATTATGATAACATTATAGGCATAGGTTGTCTACATTTAAAATGATTCAACGAGTACCCACTATTGTGGAAAATTTCAAAAAAGGAGAGGCTCACTATTATGAATAATGCTCTTAAATCAAATGCTAAAAAATTTATAGTGAAAATTCCAGATGCTCGCTTACGTAATGCTATTACAATCTTAAACTCTGATATTCAGTTTAATGATTTAGGAGAAATCTCCTTAGATACTTTGAAATTATTGCCAGAAAATTTTGAAGCAATAGGTAAAGGCATAAAGCGTTTGGATGGATTGCAACATGTTAAACATTTAAAATATATTAATTTAAGTAATAATTTTATAACTGATATTACAGCTCTTAGTTCGTTACCGGATTTGGCGGTTTTAATTTTGGATGATAATCAAATAAAAATTTTAGATTTATTTGGATTCCATTCACTTTCTGAGTTAAGTCTTAAAAATAACCAAATTAAAAGTATTCTTTTTTCCGAAATTCGATCTGCTATAAGTCATTTGATTAAATTAGATTTAAGTAACAACTTACTTGGATCCAATCTTACCTTTATAGAATTATTACAACTTGGCTATTCTACTTTTGACGCTGAACTCTTCATTGCAATATCCGGACCACGTGCTATAGATGCATTAGCACAAGCAAGTATATTAAAAATATTAGATTTGTCAAACAATCAATTTTTAACGGATATTTCTACTATCGAGTATTGTGAAAAGCTTTCTGAGTTAAATTTAATAGGCGATTTTTCGCTTTTTGAAGGATTAGAAGCTATTGGTACGTTATCCAATTTAGAAAAATTAGAACTAGAATCTAGTCTTTTTAATAATTTTCATATTAGAAAAGAGTTAATTGCTGTGATGATTTTGCTCAGTTTTTCAGAAAATTCGGATATTACCGATACTACTATACTTTTAGATTCGGATATTTTAGATGAGGAAGCTAAGGATGCGGTTCGTTGTGAAGTTCTGGAATTATTAGAAGCTAGTTTAGCAAAAGATTTTAATAATGGCTCTATAAATGATCTACCACAGGTTATAATAGATGATAGTACAGTGTACGAATTTGACCCTTTTAAGGAATCTAAATTTGATTATCGACTTAAAATGAATAATACTGTTATAACTCAAGATATTGCAGAATTAACGTTAGAAATTACGCCAACCAAAACTCATGGTGTACCTATTATATCCTTAGAGTCTGAAGAAGTGATTGAGGCGGTGGATAAGTTAATACAATTTTCAAGATTTAACGAAAGTATAGCGAAATTAAGTATAGAGATAATAGTAAATGAAGGGAATAGCGGTATAGAGCTAGAGATTGATGCAGACATTTGGAAAGGTTTAGTTTCTGATAGTAATAGTGTATTGGAGGTCCGGACGCAATTTGTATATTTGACTTTTGATTATATTCTATTAAAGGATATTTGGAATCAAGTTAATTTCGAAAATGTAATATTAAAAATAAAAATTGCTTTGGATCAATTAGAGTATAATAGGATAGTACAATTAGAAATTATTAATTCAGCCCAATATTTTAAAGAATTCGAAAATAGAATAGAAATTCAGTATCCGGATACATTACCTAAATTCAGAAGATCGTAATATATTGGACTCTTCCTCTTTAAAAAAAAAATAACTTATTTTCTTTACATAGCGCTGGATAAATGTTAAAATTAGGTTGTAAGTTTTTTTTATTATTCAATGTAGAAAGGACTATGGCGGATGAAATTAGGAATTATAACACAGAAATATACTGCCGACGAGTTTCAAAATATCAAAAATAAGGGTTTAGATTTTGTTGAATTTTGCATTAATTATAATAGTGATAATCCCAATTCTCATATGAATTTTTTAAATAAAATAGACGAGATAAAGCAAAACCTAGATAGTGTTAATTTACCAATTGCTTCTATCGGTCGATGGGGTGGATTTAAAATTATGAAAGGCAATTCGACAAATTCCACAACTCTTGAATTTAATTTAGAAGAAATTGAAATAGATAAGATGTTAATTAATGCAGCAGCTAAGTGCAATTGTCCAATTTATGTTACAGGATGTAATTATATAGAAGAAAGCTCCTTATTTGATAATTATAAGAATACTATTTATTATTTTAAGGATTTAATTGACTATGGAAAAGCAAAAAACGTTAAGATTGCTGTATATAACTGTAGATGGAATAATTATATTACATCCGAACCAGCTTGGTCAGCAATTCTTTCAAATGTAAAAGAATTATATATAAAATATGATCCATCACATTGTATTTACAATAATGGTGATTATTTGCATGAAATAGCTAAATGGGGGAAAAGATTTGCACATGTCCATTTAAAGGGTAGTTTAAGTGTAGATGGAAAGCGATTTGATGATCCTCCGGCTGGACTGGACCAAACAAATTGGAGCAAGTTCTTTGCAATATTATATAGTATCGGTTATAATGGCACCTTGAGTATTGAACCACATTCTGAAATTTGGCAAGGTGAGTTAGGCGAAAAAGGTATTAAGTATACTATAGATTATATGAAAAATTTTATACTTTAAGGATTTAGGTTACTAATGAATATTTTGTATAACTAAACTTTTGAAAACAAAAAATATCCTATAAACTAAAGTGAATTAAAATTATAATACTTCTAAAGATAAATTGGTTAACTAATCGAAATTTTCAAATAAAAGGAGTATATGATAATGAATGATAAAGTTTATAAAATGGGTATTGTAGGGTATGGCGGGATGGCCAATTGGCATAGAAAATTAATTCAAACAGGTAATCCGAATCAAAAAACAGAACCATATGAAGTTACTAATCCATTAGGGATAGAAATTAAAGGAATATTTGATATAGCGCAAGAGCCTATGAAAAAGGCTATAGAAGATGGATTGAATGTGTACAAATCTTTTGAAGAAATGTTAGCAGATGAGGAAATTGATATAATATTATGTGCAACGCCTAATGAAGTGCATAAAGATACTATAGTAAGAGCATTGGAGGCTGGAAAGCATGCTGTAAGCGAAAAGCCGGTAACAGTTTCGTCAAAGGATTTACAAGAAATGATAAA
The DNA here is from genome assembly GCA_002007295.1 of Candidatus Epulonipiscioides saccharophilum. Lineage (GTDB taxonomy): Bacteria > Bacillota > Clostridia > Lachnospirales > Cellulosilyticaceae > Epulonipiscioides > Epulonipiscioides saccharophilum. Next base: position 6,228 of record LNZM01000003.1, read on the forward strand.
TGCATCCGAAAGGACCGGAAACGTTTTTGTTGTACATCAAAATAGAAGATGGGATGGCGATTTTTTAACATTACAGGATGTATATAAGAAAGGTTTATTAGGAGAAATATTTGAGATTCAATCTAGAATTCATGGTTCTCGAGGAATTCCTGGGGATTGGCGAGGAAAAAAAGAAAATGGTGGCGGAATGATGTTAGACTGGGGAGTACATATTATTGATCAAATGTTATTAATGATTGATGATAAAATAGATACGGTTTATGCTACTATGGATCATGTAACAACAGATAAGGTTGACGACGGATTTAGAATGATCCTAACGTTTAAAAATGGTCTTCGTGTTTTATTTGAAGTAGGAACTAGCAACTTTATTTCGTTACCGCGTTTTTATGCATTAGGAACTGACGGAACATTAAAAATAAATAAATTAGGTAACATTGAAGCAGAGGTTACACGAATAATCGACAAAACCAAAAACGATGCTAAGCCCATTATTACGGCAGCTGGTCTTACTAAGACTATGGCACCAAGGACAGCCGAAACAACTGTGTCAGAAATAGTTAGTAACAAGTGGGGTAATATTAAAGAATTTTATGCAAATTTGCTTAATACTATAGAGGGTAAAGAAACTCAAATAGTAAAGTTAGAACAAGTTATGCGTGTCATGAAAGTTATGGAAGCCTCTTTTGAATCAGATAAATTGGGGCAAATTATAAAGTTTGAAGAATAAAAAAATGGACCCTTCAGTCAGCTTATGCTGTCTCTAGTCTATCCATCAACTAAAGTTGACATCTCTTAACCTCTCAGTCACTTCGTGACAGCTCTTCTAAAAGGAGAACTAGGTCGAAGAGCCTAGGTCAGAGAAGGTCCACTAAAAGCTAATTTTTATAATTAGCTTTTTTATTTGTCCATTTTTTATAAAATAATACTTGAATCCAAAATATTAGTCTGTAGTATTTACATAAAAAACAATCAATGTTATAATTATTATTTAAAAATTATTTTTAAACAATAAGTTTCATGAAAAATATCACAAACTTGCCATGGACCATTATATGCTAATGGCAGTAGAAAGGATTATGAATATGATGAAATTAGGAATTATAGCCGAGGAATATACGCTAGAATATTTTCAGCAAATCAAAGATCGAGGCTTAGAATGTGTTGAATTTTGTATATATTCTAATGATTCTGATCCTAATAGACATATAAATTTTCTAGAAAAGCTAGATGAGATCAAGGCAAATTTACAAGTCACCGGCCTATTTGTTGCTTCTGTAGGGAGATGGGGGGGCATAAAACTTATAGAAAATAGTGGAATGAACGAAGTTGAAATTAAAATAGATAAAATGTTAATCGATGCTACCGCTAAACTAGGTGCTCCTGTCTATGTTACCGGATGTAATTATATAGAAGCAACCTCCTTGTTTGACAACTATAGAAATACTATTGGTTATTTTAATTATTTAGTTGAATACGGTAAAAGTAAAGGAATAAAAATTGCTGTACATAATTCTAGATGGAATAATTACATCGTGTCATATGCGTCTTGGTCAGCAATTTTATCAAATGTCAAAGATTTATATATAAAATATAATCCGTCGCATTGCATATATAATGGAGATGATTATTTAAATGAAATGGCTAAATGGGGCAATCGAATAATACATATTCACCTAACAGGTTCTTTGAGAATAAATGGTGAAAGATATGACGATCCTCCAGCCGGATTAGATGAAACAAATTGGCCAGCATTTTTTGCTACCTTATATGCTATTGGATATGATAAAAATTTATGTATAGAAGCAAATTCAAATTCTTCCACTTGGAATGGTGCTTTGTACGATAAAGGAATTCAATATACTATAGATTATATGAAAAAGTTTATATTATGATTGCACTATGGTGCTGTCGCTAATGAATAAAATCATAATCCCATGAAACGAAAGAATGAGCTACCCTTTTTGGGTGCTCATTTTTTTATTTTTGGAATTGTTAATGCTACAGCCTCTGTTAGCGAAACTGACTGAAAGGTTAGATTAATCTAACTTTTATCATTCCTGGAATTTTTTCTAAAAGAGAAAGTATCCTCTCTGTATGGTGAAGCTCGTCTAGGTCAACTAAAGTATAAGCGATTTCACCTTTAGATTTATTGACCATGTTATCTATATTTAAATTTTCATCTGCTAAAATATTTGTCACTTGACCTACCATTTTAGGTATGTTCTTATGAATCAGGGTAATTCTTGGTTTATTGGTGTATAATGATTCACAGGTTGGAAAATTCACCGAATTTCTAATGACACCGTACTTTAAAAATGCTGCTAATTCTACAGCAGCCATTTCGGCACAGTTTTCTTCACTTTCGGGTGTGGAGGCACCTAAATGAGGAATACAGATTATATTTTCGTGATTTAAAAGTTCTTCACATGGGAAGTCGGTTATATATTTTGAAATGGCTCCAGTGTTTAAGGCATTTAATATAGCATCCGTTTCTACTAGTTCTCCTCTGGAGAAATTTAAAAGTCTAGATCCTTTTTTTATTTTACTTATTAAAGATTGGTCAAACATATTTTTGGTAATCTGGCTATAGGGCACATGAATAGAAATATAATCCGCTGAGCCTAGGACTTCATCTAAGTTTTCGGTTACATTTATCCCATTATTCATTAGTAGAGCAGATCGGACGGATAAATATGGATCATAGCCTATCACTTTTAGACCTAGAGAGAGCGCAGAATTAGCCACTAAAACACCGATAGCACCCAGACCGACAATGCCAAGTGTTTTACCTATTAATTCTGGGCCAATAAAGTTTTTCTTCTCTTTTTCTACAATGCTCGGAATATTTTCACCTTTTAGTTTTTTTGTCCAATTTATTCCTTCTACTATTTTTCTTGAGGATAATAATAATCCTGCTAACACCAGTTCTTTTACTGCGTTAGCATTAGCTCCGGGGGTGTTAAATACAACTATGCCTTGCTGGGTACATTTTTCTATCGGTATGTTGTTTGTACCTGCACCAGCTCTTGATATAGCTAGTAAATTTTCTTCTAATTCCAATTCAAGCATATCAGCACTTCTTACCATTATGGCATCCGGATTTGGAATATTAGATGTTACAATAAAGTCTTCTGGTTTTAACTTACTGGTCCCTTTAGTAGAAATCTCATTTAATGTTAGTATATTAAACATTCTTGTGTTCTCCTTCAAATTTTTCTCTACATTCTACTAACTTCTGTCCGGCTTCTATAAGCACAGCATTTAGTAGATTAGATATTTTTGTGTTCTCGTTCGAATTTTTCCATATATTCTACAAGTTTCTGTACACCTTCTATAGGCATACCATTGTATATTGATGCTCTCATTCCGCCGACGGTTCTATGACCTTTTAAGTTTACGAAGCCTAAATCCTGCGCTTGTTTTATAAATTCAGCATTTAGTTGTTCGGTAGGCAATATAAAGGGGATATTCATCAAAGACCTATCTTTAGGTACAACAGTCCCTTTAAACAATTTGCTGTTGTCTAGGAAATCGTAGAGGATTCCGGCTTTTTTCTTATTATTCTCAAACATAGCAGAAAGGCCACCCATTTTTTTAACCCACTTAAAGACTAATCCAGCAAAATAAATTGCGTAAGTTGGTGGAGTATTGTACAATGATTTTTCGTCCGAGTGTATGCTGTATTGAAGCATAGTGGGCGTAATGGCTTGATGCTTACCAAGTAAATCTTTCCTTACGATAGCTATAGTAACACCGGCTGGACCTAAGTTTTTTTGAGCGCCGGCAAAGACGAGACCGAATTTAGAAATATTGTAAGGTTCGGCTAATATATTAGAACTCATGTCACCTACTAATGGTACACCATTTGTATTCGGTAGCCTATCATCAGGGATGTGAGTACCGTATATTGTATTGTTTAAAGTCAAGTATACATAATCAGCATCTTTATCGAAAATGTTGGCTGGTAGTGGAGGAATATAAGAAAAAGTTTTATCCTCAGAAGAAGCTACAACATTTATTTGGCCATACTTTTTAGCTTCGGCGATAGCCTTTTTGCTCCATTGACCGGTATTTACATAGTCTGCTTTTTTAGAATTAACCAATAAATTTAATGCTACCATGGCAAACTGCATGCTAGCCCCACCTTGTAAAAAGAGAATGCTATAATCATCCGAAATTTTCATTAAATCTCGTAAATCCTGTTCGGCGGTATTAATTATGTTTTCGTAAACGGTAGAACGGTGGCTCATCTCCATTACGGACATACCACTTTGACCATAAGAAACAAACTCTTTTTGAGCCTGCTCCAAAACTTCTAATGGTAGCATACTCGGCCCAGCTGAAAAATTAAAATACCTATTCATTAAAAAACCTCCTAAAATTTATTTCTATATTGCAAGATTAGTGTTGGCAGGCTGAAAAATTAAAATACCTATTCATTTAAAAAATTTCTAAAATTTATTTCTCTCTTGCAAGATTAGTGTTAACAAAATTCATAATTAAAATTCCAAATGTTAAAAAAAGTTTAGTCTAACCTTGTTAGTTATACTTTAGTGTGTTAAACTAAATTTTGGTTTATAAAAATACATTTGGAGGTACAACAAAAATGGAAACAGCAATCCCATATAAAATATATTTAGATGAAGATGAGATTCCAAAACAGTGGTATAACCTACGTGCTGATATGAAAAACAAGCCAGCTCCTTTACTCAATCCGGGAACGTTAGAACCGATGACGTTAGAAGAGTTATCTGTAGTTTTTTGTGAAGAGTTAGCCAAACAAGAATTGGATGATGAAAATCCTTTTATTGATATACCTCAAGAGATTCAAGATTTTTATAAGATGTACAGGCCATCACCTTTAACTCGAGCATATTGCTTAGAGAAGAAGCTAGATACACCGGCACAGATTTATTATAAATTTGAGGGCAACAACACAAGTGGTTCTCATAAATTAAATTCGGCTATAGCACAAGTATACTATGCTAAGAACCAAGGATTAATCGGAGTTACAACCGAAACTGGTGCGGGTCAGTGGGGAACGGCCGTATCTATGGCGTGTGCATATTTAGAGTTAACATGCAAAGTATTTATGGTTAAATGTTCATATGAGCAGAAGCCATTTAGAAGAGAAGTAATGCGAACCTATGGTGCACAGGTTAGTCCATCACCTTCTACTGAAACAGTAGTTGGTAGAAAGATACTAGAAGAGCATCCTGATACAAACGGTAGTTTAGGCTGCGCTATTTCTGAAGCTGTAGAGATGACATTGGATTCACCAGGTTATAGATATATTTTAGGTAGTGTCTTAAATCAGGTTCTACTGCATCAATCAATAATTGGACTAGAAGCAAAAGCAGCTATGGACAAGTATAATATAAAACCGGATATTATTATTGGCTGCGCTGGTGGTGGTTCCAACTTAGGTGGATTGATGGGTCCATTTATGAGAGAAAAGCTTTTAGGAAATGAAGATTATAAATTTATAGCTGTAGAACCAGCATCGTGCCCATCATTAACTAGAGGAAAATATGTTTATGATTTTTGCGATACAGGAATGGTTACTCCTCTTGCCAAAATGTACACTTTAGGTAATGGATTCATTCCTTCGGCAATCCATGCTGGCGGCCTAAGATATCATGGGATGAACCCTGCTCTTTCGCAACTATATGCAGATGGTTTAATAGAGGCTGTTTCGGCTAAACAAACTGAAATATTTGAAGCAGCCGAGTTGTTTGCTAGAACCGAAGGTACGTTGCCAGCACCGGAAAGTGCTCACGCCATTAAAGTGGCTATAGATGAGGCCTTAAAATGTAAAGAAACAGGAGAATCTAAAATTATTTTATTTGGTCTAACTGGTACTGGATATTTTGATATGCAAGCCTATGAAAAATTCCATGATCACAAAATGGAAAACTATGTTCCTACTGATGCGGATCTAGAAGTTGGATTCCAAAGTCTACCGGATCTACCAAATTTATAAATAGCCATAAATATCTTGGCAGTTTAAAAAATAAATAACCTATGCTAACTTGACAGCAACCATAAATAATTTGGTTGCTGTTTATTTTTTTGCAATTTTATTCGGATACAAATTTTATGGATAAGAACTCAAAGAATTACGTAAAATAAAGAAAAGGAGAGTGAAGAAATTTGGAATATGCTATTATTGATTTAGGTTCTAACACTATTAGATTATGTATTTATCGCAAAGAAGGCAATGATTTTATTAGATTATTAAATACTAAAGAAACTGCTGGATTAGCTGGATACCGTAAAAACGGCGCTCTCACACAATCCGGAGTTAACGTTGCCTGCTCTGTACTAAATATGTTTAAAAATACGTTATCCATTATAAATATTAAAAAATTATTTGTCTTTTCAACTGCTTCTCTTAGAAATGTTACTAACAGTACAGAGGTTTTGGCCGAAATTGAAAGGAGAACAGGATTTAGCATAGATTTATTATCCGGTGAAATGGAAGCAGAATTAGGGTTCTTAGGCGCTTCTAAAAGTAATAATTTAAAAAATGGTTTACTTATAGACATTGGTGGCGGAAGTACTGAACTTTTAGAATATGAGGATGGGCATAAAATAGATTGTGTCAGCTTACCTATTGGATCATTGTCAATGTACTCATCATATGTAAGTGAGATTATACCAAATAAAAAAGAATCCAAAGCCATGTGCGAAGAAGTTAAAAATTTGCTCCAAGATGTAGATTTCATCCAGAACAAGCGCATTGATACTATCCTCGGTATCGGCGGATCTATTCGTACTATCAAAAAAATGTGTGCCAGAAAGTATGGCCTTAAAGAAAAGTCTTTTGAGACATCTGAAATTTTTAATTTGTTAGAGTTTGTACAAGAATATAAAAAAGCAAGTACAACCTTGATACTAAAGGTAGCTCCAGAACGCTTGCATACTACTATACCTGGTCTTATTATAGCAAAAGAAATTATAAAATATGTAAGAGCAAAAAAAATGATAGTTAGTAACTTTGGCTTGCGAGAGGGTTATCTGTATCATCAGCTTGGAGGAGAAAGCCATGAGTAAAATTTATATGCAAAACAGAGAATTATCTTGGTTAAATTTTAATGATAGAGTGTTAGATGAAGCCGGAGATAAAATGGTACCAATAGGCGAACGTTTAAACTTTATATCTATTTTTTCTAACAATCTTGATGAATTTTTAATGATACGTGTAGGTAGCCTTTTTGATCAGCTTATTACTGATGAGGATCGTACGGATAAAACCGGAATGACTGCACAAGAACAAATCAATGCTATATATCTTAAATTAGGCTATCTCTACAAGAAAAGGGATAGCATTTATCGTGATGTAAATACTAAACTTCAAGATTATAATATTGATACATTAGAAATCAAAGATTTAACCAAAGAAGAAGTAGAAATGGTAAAACGATATTTTAATGAACACTTAACTCCTATTTTATCTCCAGCTATAGTAAGTAAGCATTCACCGTTTCCGCAATTATATAATAATAGGCAAGCTATAATTTTGCGCCTAAAAAAAGAAAATAAAATTAAGCATGGTATAGTTACTTTTCCGGCTAATTGCCCTAAGATAATATATTTAAAGCCGGATAAGACAAGATATATATTAACAGAATATGTTATTTTAAAATATGCTCACAAGCTATTTAAAAAATTTACGATGCTAGATTCTGGAATTATACGAATGACCAGAAACGCCGATCTAAATTTAGATGAAGAAATAAATGAGGAGGATGAAGATTACGTCGATCACATTAAATCCTTATTACGCAAGAGAGGTCGACTAGCACCAGTTAGGCTGGAGTTGTCTAATGATTTAGAAAAGGAGACAATGAAACTTTTAAAAAAGTCTCTAAAACTGCCTGAAAAATATTTTCTGGTTACTAGCAGTCCAATGGATTTTAGCTACGTATCGGATTTATTAAAGGACATTCCGAAAGATATTTTAGAAAAAATCACTTACAAAAAAATAGCAGCCCAACTAGTTCCAAATATTGATATGAATCAGTCTGTTATGGATCAAGTTAGAAAAAAAGATTTATTGCTGACATATCCGTATGAAAGCATATCACCGTTTTTAAAACTTATAAAAGAGGCGGCCAGCGATCCAGATGTTGTCTCTATCAAGATTACAATTTATCGTATGGCTCATAAGACGAGAATAGTAGATTATCTATGTAGGGCGGCAGAAAACGGCAAAAATGTATTTGTAATAATGGAATTAAGAGCTAGGTTTGACGAAAGTAATAATATAAATTGGTCCGAAAAGCTAAAAGAAGCAGGTTGTACTGTGACCTTTGGTTTAGAATATTATAAAGTACACTCGAAAGTATGCTTAATATCTTCTATGGATAAACAATCTAACGAATTAACTTATATTTCTCAAATTGGTACAGGCAACTATAATGAGATTACCGCTAAATTTTATACAGATCTTTCATTGATGACGGCTAACCAAAGTATAGGACAAGATCTAAATAACTTTTTTAAAAATATTTCGACCGAAAATATAAAAGGAGATTATAATAACATTGTTGTTTCACCTTTTGCTATAAAGGACAAATTTATCGATTTAATTTATAAAGAAATTGATAGGCAAAAAAGGACTCAAAATGGATCCATCATTATGAAAATGAATTCGTTAACCGAATCCAACATTATAGATGCTTTAGTGAAAGCTTCTAAGGCTGGAGTACAAATCAATTTAATTATCCGAGGTATATCATGTCTGCTACCTGATATAAAAGATTTCACAGAAAATATTCAAATAACAAGTATAGTTGGACGATTCTTAGAGCATTCGAGAATTTATGTATTTGGCCCACAAGGATCTGATACGCATATATATATATCATCGGCGGATTGTATGCCAAGAAATTTGGATAAGAGAATAGAAGTTGCTGCACCTATATACGACGAGGAAATCAAAACTAAAATTTATGATAGTTTAAAAATTATGCTCGAGGATGATGTTAAGGCACGTTTTATGACTTCTAGTGGCGAATATGTTCGTAAAGAATTTGAAAATAATCTTGATAGTCAAATGTATTTTATTAAAGAGGCTTATCGAAATGCTGGTCAAGAACTTCCTAAATAATTTCCTAAATCATTTTCTAAATTATAAACAAAAAGGTACGCCTGAGTATAGTCTCTAGTGTACCTTTCGTTTTACATTTCTATTCTGTTATTATGGATCTAATGTATACGAATTAAAAATCAAACAAGATAGTCATCGGATTCATTTCATAGCAGAAGACTACCATTTGGATTACATATTTTTTATAACTCGTATGATTTGAGATTAAAGATTAAATAAAGTAGTCATTTGATTCATCATATTCATCGCAGAAGACTGCCATCTGGATTGCATTTGGAATCTATATTGATCTAAAAGATTATTTTTAATAGTGGAACTTGTTTCGTCCGCCGCATTAATTATTGGTATATTAGCGGCCGTAGCGGCGATAGTATCGGAATTAAAAGATTCTACCAAAGATTCTTCGTAGTCTTGAGTTATTTCTTCAGCAGCTTCATCACTTTGCTGAGATAATTCTGCTTCATGTTCTGTGGCCAACTCTTCCTGCTCTAAAGCGCGCTCAACTCTAATTTCAGCTAATTCAGCTTCTAGGGCTTCTTGTGGGGAAAGCTCATCCTCGTACAGTGCGCCAGCATCCTCTTCTTCTTCGGTAGTATATAAAGCGGCGGATTCTTGAAGTTGACTAGTTAAAATATCGTTTTGCATTAAAGAAAAATCTTGCGCTGTAGTTTGAGGATTTTGGGCGGTACTTAAAACACCAGTTTCAGATACAAAAGTTGGATTTTGACTTTCTACGTTACTAGTTTCAACAGTTAATCCAATATAAGCAGAAACCATTTTGGGGCCAACAGAAAGAGCTGTAGGATTATTTGCAGGTTGTGGTAAAGCGTTTTCAGCAGAGTCTTCTTCTTGTTGTCTTTCTATACTTTCTTGGATTGCTCTTACCTGAGCATTTGCACGTTCTATGTTTCGATCGCTATTTTGGACAGAATAAGTCATATCAGAATTTAAATTTAATGCCATAAAATCCCTCCTAACATTTATTAATTAACATAAAAATAATTGCAACTCAGTTTGAGTTTAATGTTCTGGCAATGATATAAAAAATAATTACGGCTCAGCTTAAGTTTAGGATCATAGCAAAGAACCCATTTGATTAATCATTTGCGTTTTTATCTGCGATCACATTTGTATTTTATATTAATCTAGCAGGTTATTTTTAATTAAGGTGCTAGCAGACTCAGTATAATATGTATCCTGTATCTGACTTAAAACACTCAAAGTATTTTCGGCTACAATGTTGTTGGATCTTATCTCAGATTCGTTAGCTTAAGTTTAGGATCATAGCAAAGAACCCATTTGATTAATCATTTGCGTTTTTATCTGCGATCACATTTGTATTTTATATTAATCTAGCAGGTTATTTTTAATTAAGGTGCTAGTAGACTCAGTATAATACGTATCCTGTATCTGACTTAAAGCACTCAAAGTATTTTCGGCTACAATGTTGTTGGATCTTATCTCAGATTCGGTAGCTTAAGTTTGGGATTATAGCAAAGCACCCATTTGATTAATCATTTGCGTTTGCATTTGAGATTGCATTTGTATTCTATATTGATCTAATAGGTTATTTTTAATTAAAGCACTAGTAGATTCAGCATAATCTGTATCCTGCATCTGGCTTAAAGCACCTAAAGTATTTTCGGCTGTGATGTTGTTGGATCTTACTTCGGATTCATTACCATTATATTCGGCCCCAACTTCAGCTTGCATGGAACTAACAGCAGCGGACATACCGCTAATCTGACTTAAAGCATTCGAATCTGTAACATCAACCTCAAATGAACCTAAAGTTTCTTCCGTTAAAGCCACACCTTCGTTGTCAAATACGGGTTTAGTATTAAATTCTGTGTTAGCCGAAATAGAACTTAACTGATCGCTAAGTTGATCCACTTCTAATTGGATATAAGATCTATCTTCATCAGTTAGGATTCCATTGCTTGCTTGTAGAGTTAATTCATTCATCCTAGATAATGTGGCCTGAGTGTCGCTTAAAGCACCATCAGCAACGTTGGATCTACTCATTTCTGCTTCTACGTTATTAGTTTGTGCTGTCAGACCAGCATAGGCCGAGACCATTTTTGCTGCGATAGCCATTACAGCCGGATTATCTGCGGCTTCATTAACTTTTTTGCCAGTTGACAACTCTTCATTTCTTTCTTGTCTTTCTCTCTGTAGTTCTCTCGCTCGATGAAGATTCTGACTTTGTGCATTTTTAATTTGTGATTGAAAACCGGACATAGTATTTATAGTCATTTTTAACCTCTCCTTTAATTATGATTTATAGTATAAATTTTTGTACGATATTTATATCGGCAAGAAGACTGTAAATATTTAATGTGATACTAAAATAATTTAGTATATAAAAAAAAGCCCCTATTTATTTAGGGACAAAAAAAGATTCAGTGCATCAGCAATTTCATTGAAAGGGACATGATTAGTTATATTGACCAATGCAATTTCAGCACTAATTAGAGAAAAATTAAGATGAACAAGACTTGCATAAATTGCAGACAGAAGGTGCACTGGCCAAACCACCTAGGGCAGTTTCACGCAATTCATAAGGAATGCTACGGTCCACTTTGTACATAACATCAATAATTTCATCGAATGGAATTAGAGAAAAATTAAGATGAACAAGACTTGCATAAATTGCAGGCAGAAGGTGCGCTAGCCAAACCACCTAGGGCAGTTTCACGCAATTCATAAGGGATGCTACGGCCCACTTTGTACATAACATCAACAATTTCGTCGAAAGGAATATGATTAGTTATGTTGGCCAAGGCAATTTCAGCACTAATCAAAGCATTGGATGCGCCCATAGCGTTACGTTTTTGGCAAGGCACTTCTACTAAGCCACCGATGGGATCACAAACCATACCTAAAATATTTGAAATAGCGGTGCTGGCTGCGCATAAGCAGGCTTCAGGCGAACCGCCCATCAACTCGACTACAGCCGAGGCAGCCATGGCCGAAGCGGTACCAACCTCAGCTTGACAACCACCTTCGGCGCCAGAGACTGTGGCGTTTCTCATTATTAAATATCCTATTGCTCCTGCGTTGAATAAAGCTGTTGTCATTTCTATTTCGGAAAGATCTTTCGTTTGCTGTAAAGCTGTAAAAACACCTGGGATGACTCCAGAAGCGCCGGCTGTCGGTGCAGCGACTATCAGTCCCATAGATGTATTCACTTCTAATACGCCCATGGCGTATGCTATTGCCCGACTCATTATGTCACCGCAAACAGAATTGTCTCGACGATTATAAATTTTTTTTGCTTCGCCGCCTATTAAGCCACCCATAGATACTAAGTTGTCCGTTAATGAACTGCCTATTGCCGCTTGCATAATTTTGTATGCATGGCGCATCGCTTCAAACACTTGCTCTCTCGTTTTATTACTAATAAATATTTCTCGGCGGATCATGACTTCTGATATAGGCATATCTTTACATAATATAAGCAGTTCTTGTGAATTTTTAAAGGTCATATCTAAACTCCTTTTATTATACTTATTATCGTTGTTTATCTAAATTCAATTATATTCATTATGGCTATTTATCTAGATTCAATGACATTGACATCTAGGATTGATTTATTTTTTTTGATGAATCGTATAACTTCGTCATCCATTGGATTGTCTGCTTCAATAATGGTGTAGGCTAATTCGCCTTTTTCTTCTCGATATAATCTCATAAATGCGATGTTCATATAGTTATTTATATGGACTCGATTGCATTCACGTCTAAAATCGATTTGTTTTTCTTAATAAATCTTATAACTTCGTCATCCATTGGATTGTCTGCTTCAATAATGGTGTAGGCTAATTCGCCTTTTTCTTCTCGATATAATCTCATAAATGCGATGTTTATATCGCAACCGCTGAGACAATTTGTTATGTGGGCTACTACACCTTTAATATCTTTTTGTTTAATTAAAAGAGTGTAATATTCTCCAGTAAATTCTATATCTACGCCGTTTATATTTACAATTTTTATATTGCCGCCACCGATAGAAGCGCCCATAACGCTTGTTTTGTGTCCGTTATTGTGAGTTACTAATATATCTACAACGTTTGGGTGATGGTCGCTAGTTCCTGCTAGTGTGAATTTATATTTTAATTTTGCGTCCTGTGCTAGGTTTATAGCATCTTTTATCCGGATGTCTTCTGTGTTCATGCCTAGCATACCGGCTATTAAAGCACGATCGGTGCCGTGGCCTTTATATGTTTGAGCAAAAGAACCGTATAAAATAAATTCTACACTTGCAATGTCGTCGCCTACTAACTTTTTGGTTACTAATGCTATCTTTAATGCTCCGGCTGTATGAGAGCTAGATGGACCGATCATGTTTGGGCCTATTACATCAAATACGCTGATTTCTTTCATATGTCCTCCAATCATTATTGTGCTAAAATTAATTTTCATCTAAGTTATACTTTTCGGATAATTTATTTTATCCATGATTTGCGCTCCTTTATAAATTATAAAGTTAGCATAGCATATAAAAAGAAAATGGACAAGACGAATTTTAGTATGTATATTTGTTTCTATGAAATAAAAATAACTCTATTACCATAAAGTGTAACCTAGTCATTCAGGGTAATAGAGTTATTTTTGAGAGCTATTAAGCACCTATATCCTTACCGCCGTCTTTAGTATATTTCCATTCAATGATGTCACCTTCAACAACCTTGACTTTATTGGCACTGTCTTGTATATATTTTCCGTTTAAACTAAACATCCAGCCGCTCATTGGACCGTTCGCACCAGATTTTACTCCGTCTATAGATGTTACGTACAAATCGTTAGACTCTTTGGAATACGTATATTCGTAATCCATACCTTTCTCATCTAATGCTTTTTGTAGTACTGTCCAAACAGTGGAATCAGCTTCGACTTTGAATGAAGTCGGCGATATAATATCCGTACCTCCGATGGTTTTTCTGCTAATAGATAATGTTACGGCATCCTTAGTTTCGGCTTTGGCTGAAACCGCTACGGCATCAGGTTCAAATGGTTGCATTGTTGGAACCGCATAGGCTGCGTTCACAGCTATTAAGGCCCATGTTAGTATACCAATACCAAACTTTTTATTCATTCGCTTCACCGCTACAAACTTCGTAGCTTCTCCTTTTTATATTATAGTTAACCGTACTAACAATAACAAATTTTTAATCAGGTGTCAAGGGTTTTGTTATGACAAATTTGAAAGTCCTATTTATAAAAAAATTATACATAAATCTTTTATTTGTCAAAAATTAGTTATCTAATTGAAAAAAGGAGACCCTATTGAAGTAGCCTCCTTTCTAAAAATATTATCTATATAGTGTAGTTTCTAATCCTACTGTATGATCTAATTCTGGCATAGGTTCACCATTATATTCAAATTTGATACCATCAATCCACACGCCAGGATATTCTCTCTGTAAAAATGTTTCTTCTAAAGATCTAGCGGTTACCATCCCGCCGGTGGAACCTTGAAAGTAGTTATACCAAGTTCCTTTATCGCTATCTTGGAGATTTATCGTTACTATTTGTTTTCCATCTATATTTTCTTGCCCTACTATTTCTATATCCAAGCCATTAAAAGTAGAATCAGATAATACCGTGGCGAGATTCTTTATCGCCTCCATAATATCACCTGTGTATACAACTTCAAGCTCAATTGGTATATTTCCTAAATTGTCGTCGTCTATAGTATACGCATAGAGTATGTCACTAGTAGTATTTGTTATTGCTTCATTGTTCATATGCGCATCTGATGTTGTGTCGTCTACAAAACATCCGGTTAAATTGCAACCTAACATAAATACTACTAATAACTTTGAAATCTTTTTGTTCATAAAACTAACATTCCTTTCAAACTAAATTGCTTTTGTATATTTTATCATCCACTTTGCCTCATCATCAGTTAAATATTTAGAGATTTTTTCACGAGTAAGTTGATGATAATTATTTAGCCATTTTTTTTCTTTTTCACTCAACATTTCAATTTTTATTGCGTCTAAATCTATAGGGACATATGTTAATGTTTCAAACTTTAAAAATTGGCCGTATTCATTTTTGACATCTTTTTCTACAACAATTTCATTTTCAATACGTATGCCATGTGAATTTTCTATATATATACCAGGTTCATTACTAGTAACCATCCCTACTTCTAATACGCAACTGTCGTTTCTTTCGGGGACTATTTTCCATCTAAAACCATTTGGCGCTTCATGAACATTTAGTAAGTAGCCAACACCATGACCAGTACCAGATCTATAATCAATATCTAGGTTCCAAATAGGACTTCTAGCTAAAATATCTAGGTTAATTCCTCTTACACCATCTAAGAATTTAGCCATGGATAAATTAATCATGCCTTGTAGAACAGCGGTAAAATGAGTTTTTAAAATATCGTCTAGTTCACCTAATGCAATTGTTCGAGTAATGTCTGTTGTTCCTTCAAAATACTGTCCTCCTGAGTCTACCAGATATAAACCTTTATTTTCAAGGGGGGCAGGGTTAAAAGGATTGGTACTATAATGCATCAATGCTGCGTTGGGACCATAGGCGGAAATTGTTGAAAAACTTTCTTCAATAAATCCGTCTTGCTGAGATCGTAATTCATAAAGTTTTTGCTGAGCATCTAATTCTGTTATTGTGAGAGAGGGATTTTTAACAGATTCTTTTAACCAGTACATAAATTTAGTTAGGACAACACCGTCTTTTGCGTGTGCCCATCGTAAGTTGCTTAGCTCAACCTCATTTTTACAAGCTTTAAATAATACTATCGGTGACGCTTTCTCTACTTTTATGGCCGATATAGGCAAATCCGATGCTAATCGGTAATTCAATTTAGCTGGATCCAATAAGACTTTACCAGAAATAGTTTTAATGAATTCATAAATTTCGTTGTAATCCTTAATTTTTATATTGTCCTTATTAAGAATAAAGATGATTTCATCACTTAGTTTAGTTCTATCCGTAAATAAATAGGCTGAATCGATGTTGATGATAGAATAAGCTAGGATAACAGGAAAATGCGGAATGTCATTTCCTCGGATATTGTATAGCCAAGCTATATCGTCTAACGTAGTTAAAACATGATAGGATACATCTTCTTCTTGCATTTTATTTCTAAGGCGTGAAAGCTTTGCCTCAGTAGTTTCGCCAGAATATTTTATATCTAATAAAAATGCTTTTCCCTGTGGTAAGTCTGGCCTGTCATCCCATAATAGATTAACTAAATCTATATCGTACTTTATGGTTGATTCAGAATCTGTTGCTAATTGCTGTATTTCGTTTCCTCGGATAGTATTGACCACTCGGCCGTCAAACCCTATTACATCACCTTTTTTTATGATACTTTTTAAATAGTTTGTTAATGTGGGCACTTCGGGTAAACCCATTTTGTACAATTCTATGCCTGTATCTTTTAATTCTTTTTCGGCTTGTATGAAATATCGTCCATCTGTATAAAGTACAGCATGATTTTGAGAAATAACCAGTTCACCGGCTGAACCAGTAAAGTTGGATATATATTCTCTTGCTTTAAAAAAACTTACTACATATTCGCTACTGTGAAAATCTGTAGATGGGATGTAATATATATCTATGTGATTTTCGGCCATAACTTTTCTTAGTTCATTTAATTTATTCATGGTATCATCCTTTTCTTTTCTATAAATTTCTAATAAAATCTAATGTTTTAAAGTCTTTGTCTATATAAAACCTTAAAAATCTGTCTGATACTTTACAAAATTCGTTGATTAACTCATCTGGTGCTGTAAAATAATATAATTGCTTAAAGGGAGCTGTTAATGCATGTCGTAAAGTGTATACTGTGCCAGCCTTTAATCTATAAACATATTCTAAATTTAATTGCTGAATGCACTGTTCACATACAAGGCCACCCATTTCTATTGAAAAAGCATAATGTTTGTTTGTATCTAATTGTTCAATATTTTTATTACATTGTACGCATCCATAAACATTTGGCATATATCCTAAATATCTTAATGCACGTGTTTCGAATACAAATCTAACTAAATTTTCTGAAAGGTTTTTCTTTGGCAATTCGTTTAATGTATACAAGGCCAGCCTTAATAAATTTCGATTGGTCGAATTTTC
The DNA here is from genome assembly GCA_002007295.1 of Candidatus Epulonipiscioides saccharophilum. Taxonomy (GTDB): domain Bacteria; phylum Bacillota; class Clostridia; order Lachnospirales; family Cellulosilyticaceae; genus Epulonipiscioides; species Epulonipiscioides saccharophilum. The sequence continues at coordinate 23,464 of LNZM01000003.1, forward strand.
TTTTAAAACCTCATTCAAAAATTCAATGATAAAACTAGCGTATGATAAAGTTACTATATCTTTACGCAAATCATAGAATGATCTTATTATTTCTACATTGGATAGTTTGTATGTATCTCGAATCTTTTCCACGATGAAATTTCCATAAACAAACAATTCTGTGCCAGAAAGTACGCTAGTTTTTGAGCGCTTGGCCTTTTTTGCAAAAACTTCTATCCTTCCATATTTGTCAGTAAAGAGGGTAAGATACTTATCACCCTCCCCAACAGTAAATTCCTTTATTACTAGTGCTTTCATGCTTAAAACCATTTATTCACCATCTTCATAATCATTTTTGTCATTCTGATCATCCTTATCTTTTTCATTAGTATAATTTTCTTGTTCTTTGTAGGACAACTGAACCTCCCGTACCTAAATTAGGTAATACAGGAGATTGTCGTTCACGTTAAGACGCTACTCCTAACGCAGTCTTTCCTTTCGGTAGACCTCTTATACTTTCGTATAAGCCCAGACTATATCTTCTCCCTCGTCATTACACGTTAGGGGCTACCCACTTCCACTACGCTTGTAGTGTACGACCCTCAAGAGGTCTAGTCGTTGAAGTTTCTCCTATTCGGAGCTTACCTGCTAGTTGCCCATTATTTAAGACACTTAGGATTTAACCTTATGTCATTCAATCAATTTTTTCTGCTTTCGCTACGTTCACGTTTAGTTTTTTTTCATACTTACGTTGTAGTTTGATTGACTTTAGGGGGTCCAAGCAATTCAAGTAGCATATTGGACGGCGAATGAACCGTCTCTACGTACTAGTTTCCCAATACGCTTACCTTGTTTGCATATTTAGTCCACCACTATAATAGTAGAGACTTTCTACGCTTTACATTGTAATTTTCAATACTCCCTGTGTTTTCGAAATATTTCCAATAATCTGTTATAACTGTCATAAGAATAATCTCCTTTCGCCATAATAAAATACATTATGTTAGAATAGGATGCTCATTTTTATATTATAACATACAAGGAACTTTTTGGCAGATATTTTATCTTACCCAGTTCCTACATATATACTTACTGCTTTAAAATTATATCTAGATCGGTCTAAAGATCTTGATTATTATATCCATAATTTTTGAGTAAGACTTCATGATCTCGCCAATTCTTTTTGACCTTAACCCATAAATTTAAAAATATTTTAGATCCTAATAAGCGTTCTATATCTCGTCTTGCGTTTGTTCCGATATTTTTTATCATTTGCCCATTTTTACCAATAATTATCTTTTTATGCGAATCTCTTTCACATATTATGGTTGCATCTATATCCAGCATATCGCTGTCCGCACGCTTTTTCATAGAATTAATTTCAATTGCTATGCCATGAGGTATTTCTTTATCTAAAAGATGTAGCGCCTTTTCTCTTATTAACTCCGCTACTAATTGTCTCTCGGGTTCTTCTGTTATCATATCGTCCGGAAAGTATTTTGGACCGGGTGGTAAATATTTGGCTATACAGCTTATTAATTCATTTATACTTGTTCCTTCATAAGCAGAAATAGGTATGATCTCAGCAAAATTCATCGCATCTTTATAGCATTCTATTGTATCTATTATATCTTGGGTGGATTTCCCATCAATCTTATTTATACATAGAAATACTTTAGAATCCACTGTCTTTAATTTTGCTATTATTTCTTCATCTAATCTTCCGATACGCTTGTCCGGCTCTATCAAAAACAAAATTATATCTACTTCATTAAGCGTAGTATGGGCCGCTTTTAGCATAAATTTGCCCAACTCTGTATTTGGTACATGAATGCCTGGTGTATCGATAAATATTGCTTGAAAGTTATCCGTAGTCAATATGGTACGAACCTGATTTCTTGTAGTTTGTGGCTTATTGGACATTATTGCAATTTTTTCACCAACTATCTTATTCATCAGTGTCGACTTGCCTACGTTAGCTCGGCCTATTATTGAAATAAAGCCGGATCTATATTCTTGTTTTATCATTTTTGATTTTCTCCCTATTTTCATGCTTATCTAATTTATTTTCACCTTATTGAAAATCCTATTTTGTTTAGCAAGCATTATTTTTTCTTCTTCATCTATCATGGTTAAGGCCTATCTAGTAATGTTAAGTTTATTTAAAACGCTGTCTTGCTTAGCAAACATTATTTTTTCTTCCTCATCTGTCATGTGGTCGTATCCTAATAAATGAAAACAACTATGAGCAACTAAAAAGCAGACTTCTCTTGTTAAAGTATGATTATACTCTATAGCTTGCTCTATGGCAATATCCACACATAAAATAATATCACCTAATATTATATTTTCTGAAAGGTGGCTAAATTGTTCTGGCGAATCGTATTGAGGAAAAGACAAAACATCGGTAGGTTTGTCTATCCCCCTAAATTCTTTATTAATATCTTGTATTGCTTGCTTATTAACAATACTTAGGCTAATTTCTATCCCTTTATTATTTATATGCTCAGTATCTAAGCATTCTTTTATTACTCGTTCTACGTCTGAAACTAGGGCTGGGTAACGTGAAAATAAGCCCTCTTGATCTTCTATATCAATGTACATCCTAAAACCTTCTTTTCTATAAATATAGCAGTTTACTTGAAAATTAACCTTTTTTTCTGAAATAGCAGTTTACTTGAAAATTAATCTTTTTTTTCTGGATATTCGATACGTTCATGATACATAGCATTTAAAGTCCGAATAAAGCTTTGAATAACTTTTTCAATATCAGATAAAAATAAATTACATTCACTTAACTCGCCCAGATCTAATTGTTGCTTAACCATTTTTCTAACGAGATCTTCTATAGTAAAGTCGGGTCCGAACTTGCTTTGCATCGAACGAGTTGTAGCTTCTATAATGTCAGCCAGCATAACTAAAGCAGCTTCTTTAGTTTGTGGTTTTGGACCAGGATAGGTAAAATCTATTTCTTCTACGTTTTCTATTCCTGTATTTTGGGCCTTAACATAAAAATACTGCATAACACTGCACCCATGGTGTTGTAGGATCATGTCTTTAACACAAGTTGGTAAATTATATTTTGTTGCTATTTCTAATCCTGTGGTTACGTGTGAGATTATTATACTTGCACTAGATCGTGGATCTAATGAATCATGTGGATTTCTTTGTACTTGATTTTCTTTGAAATAATTACCACATGTAAGTTTGCCTATATCGTGATAATATCCACCAACACGAGCTAAGAGAGCATTGGCCCCAATTTCGTCGGCTGCCGTTTCTGCTAAATTTCCAACTAATAAACTATGATGATAAGTACCCGTTGCTTCTAGTAGTAATCTTTTTAAAAGTGGCTGATTTGGGTTCGTTAATTCTAATAGTTGAAACCTGGTTACAAAATGAAACGCACTTTCTAATAATGGTAAACTTCCGCCTACTAATATTACAGAGAAGATTCCAATACCCATGGCTATTAGCATATTATAGACTAACGCCATCGTTAATGGCAGATCTATTAAAAATACCATCGCTATATACACGCTACCATATATTAATCCAAGTAAGCCTGCTACCTTTATCATATCTTTTCTTTCTATCATTTTTACTATTACAAATATACTTATCATGCCTGTTATTAACTGATATAAAATTGTGGTCATATCCGCTTTGTATATTATAGAATATACTATTAATATTACAAATTCAAAAACGCATGCTATTTCTTTATTTATTAATAAGGCTATTATCATGGCCCCTATTCCAAGTGGAAACTGCATAAATTGTAATCCTAACATAAGTCTTGCCACTAATAGTAGCATAATATACAATACGAATAATAAATTTTTTCCTTCGCTTGTAATTGACGTGTGCGATGAAGTGACTCTTAAAAATAATATGACAAATATAAATAAGATTGATATCATTATTATAACACCTATATAAGGAACAAAATTATCTATATCATTTGTGCCGACTATGCCACTATCAATTAATAGTTGATAAGTTTCGGGGGTAATTTTACTACCCTTACCGATAATTTTTTCTCCTTCTTCCACCATAACAGGTGGTACAGCCGAAGACTTGACGGATCGAGCTTCTTGTGTTGATTGTTTGTCTAATACTAAATTTGTTCTTAATTGGTTATCTATAATACTCTTTACTAAACTCTGATATACAGGTGAAATGCCAAATTCGGATATCATTGATACTATATCAATATCCTTAATGTCTGTATCTGATATACCTTTATTATAAATTTGTTTAAATAGTGCTAAGATGCGTTCTTCTATTTGAGCTAATGTTTCTAACGGTATATTAAGTAACATTTCATATTGACTGTTAGATAGAGAAACATTGGATTTTTGTTGTAATATTTGCGAATAGTTTATATTTTTGGAACTATATGTTATTCCAAATTGCTTTTGTACAGAATCAGGAACTGTTAGGGGAGGAGATTGCTCTAGAGCAATGATCTCCTCAGTATAGTTAAAAAGTAATTCTGTATTTATTAAAATATCCTGTAGTATTTGTTCGTCAACCATGTATTTGTCATCTACTGAATTTGCAGCTAGTTCTTTATTATGCTCAGTTAATTTCGTATTTTCAAATTTAAATGGAGCAAAAAAATCAGTGTGAACAACGTCTCCTATTTGAAATTCTAGTTTTCTGTCAAATAAATTTCCTGTGATTACTGCTAAAAAAGTAAAAATCATACTTAACCAAACCAATATTGCAGTGGTATTTAATTCCTTTTTCATTTGAACACCCCAAACTGATTGCTATTTTTTTGGACCATTTAGATAGAATTCATAAGCATCAACTATTTTTTGAACAATAGGGTGCCTAATAACATCATTTCTATCCAAATGACACATACCTATACCCGGTACATTACATAGGATTTTGGATGCCTCGAAAAGTCCGCTGTGTTGATGCGATGGTAAATCTACTTGGGTTAAATCACCCGTTACAACAGTTTTCGAATTAAATCCTAATCTAGTAAGAAACATCTTCATTTGTTGTGGCGTAGTATTTTGAGCCTCATCTAAAACTATAAAAGCATTGTTTAATGTTCGACCTCTCATATAGGCTAAAGGGGCCACCTCAATTAAGCCTTTTTCCATATTCTTATCGAAGTTTTCTGGACCCATTATTTCGAATAAAGCATCATATAGAGGCCTTAAGTATGGATCTACCTTACTTTGTAAATCTCCGGGTAAAAAACCTAGTTTTTCTCCGGCTTCTATGGCTGGACGAGTAAGAATAATTTTACTAACTTCGCCACGTTTAAAACTATCTACAGCCATCGCCATAGCAAGATAAGTCTTCCCGGTTCCGGCTGGCCCCATACCAAAAACAACCATATTTTTCTTTATTAATTCCACGTATTTTTGCTGACCACTAGTTTTTGCTTTAATAGGCTTTCCTTGATAAGTGGTAGTGACAACATCTTGGTTTACGTGAGTTAAATCTTCTTGACGATTTTTAGTAATAGCAGCTATTGTGTAATCAACCAATTGAGCATCTATTTGATCACCCTGTTGAGCAAAGTGTATCAGTTCTTTTATAACGTGGCTGGCTAGTTTTACATTATTTGTTTCTCCTAAAAGCTTAACACTTTCACCCCGCATTACAAAAGTTACATCTAGTGCTTTCTCTATTTTTACAACATTGCTATCCATACTTCCGAAAATAACAGATATATAATTAGTCGGTATATTAATTTTTTTCTCAATTCCTGCCATATCCACTGCTCCTATTCTTAATTTACCTGAGTTTAGACGAAGCCACCATTTGTGACACGTTATTTATTGGTTTTTCAATACTTATATCTTCTTCTACAATAGCATTTAATACGCCAAAAATAATTCCGTCATGCATACTATAAGATACTTCTTTTGCTACTATCTTACCGGTTTTACCAATCTTTTTCAATAGGTTATCGTTTAATGCACCTTCTAATTTATCTATAATTTGCTCTTCAGTTCTAGTAATAATTGTTTTTGAGTAAGGGACCTTATCAGTACGAATCCAATAAAAAGGTAGCGGAAACATACTGGTAAGCTTAAGTTGGTTAATAGAGATTAACGTATCAACATTTTCAGCTGACTTAGGTTTAGTACCAAAATCAATTTGAGTATTAAAAAACTTTATACTATAGGTTGTCTTATAATCTTCTAAATATACTTTTTGTTCTTTATTAAGAGGTAAGGATGCTTCCAAAGAATAGACAGTCTTAGCCAAGATGGCTGCGTTAGAATTGACATAATGCATATCCTTAACGACATCGCTATTTAAAGGTAGAGCACCACTAACTAATATATCACCTTTTTTCACGGTATCACCTTGTTTTACCAGAGGAATACCAGAGCTTGTAGCAATATATGTAATAATACCGTCCCTAGTAGCCAATATATTTGTAGGTTCGGTTTCATTATGTATTATCGGCTTCGGGATTGCTTCTGTAATTTGAACCTTAAGTTTTGTGCCCTCAAAGTTAATGCCAGTCCATAATATTTCATTATATTGACTAATTAAAAATTCTTCAGCTTCTCTTAAATCTAATCTACTCTTTAATACTCCGGTTGTGTAGCCACCATCCCTTAAACTAGCAATAATATCAGTTTCCTCCAAAAAGTTGTTACCTTCTATTTCTATTAACCAAACAAAAGAAGTTAAAAACCAAAATAAAGCAACAAATAAAATGCTACCAGCAGCAAAAATGCGTCTTTTTCTATATTTAAAATTTATATGCGGTAATCCACGTTTTTCTAAAATCATAATATTCGATTTAGCACGAAATGCAATAGGTTTTAATTCTTTAAATCCGGTCATGGTAGTTTTTAATATTACTGTATCTCCATCCTTTTTGGCATCCCAAAAATAAATACCATCGTTTAAGGCACCATTTAAAAGTTTTTCGATTTTTGGACCACTAATTTGTACTATCACGTATCCTTTTATATAATTCCATAAGTATACAAACATAAATTTATCTCCCCCTGTATATTGTTTAGAAAGTAATATTTAAAAAAAGTTAACTTCAGAAATTGTTATTAGTATGCTATTTTAAACTAACTCCGGAAATCTTGCCTTTTATTACTATAGCTTCTTGATTCATACTTTTGGCTAACAAATTCTCTCCCACAATAGAAACAATACCGGATTTAGTTTTAAGACGAATTATATTCTGGCTATATTCTACTATACTAGAAAAGTTTTCAATTCGTATATCTTCAGATCCTGTTATTGTAATGAGTGGAAGGCCAATTATAGCTTCATTAACTCCATCTATAGAAGATGTAAAATTTTTGAACATATTAGATAAACCACTCTGTGTTAACCGTTTTTTCATAAATTTCTCCTTCCTATACATATTATGCCATATTTAGGACAAGTATTCAATTTAAAAATTATTCCGTTAACTATTAATATTTATTCTTAAGAATGATAACATATACTAAAAAGTATATAGGAATGCAGAATAAATATAATCTAGCATTCCAAGTTAAGGAAATTAGTTAATGGATTTGGTTAATTATACAAATAGATTTATGAGTTTTTGGTATTTATATCATTCTGGTAATTCTTATTATTTTTCATTTCCTTGTGAATTTGCTTTAAAACTTTTTTAGATCCTCTGGCAATATCCTTTTCTAGTTTACGAGCTTTAAATTCTACAAATAAACTATTCATATCATAATCATCCGGATATAGCATTTCAGCAGAGACAAGAAGCTTAAGACGTTTTTCGTAAACATCGATAATGGTTTTGTTTAAAAAGACTTGAACATTGCGATTTTTATCCTGACCGGAATAAACAATAGCTTCTTCGTTGCTGTCCAATAGAAGAACTTTATCACCTTGTTGGAATTCGTAAATGGGTGTAGTCTGTACTTTTTCTACTTTTGGGGATTTACGCTCAATTTTTTCTAGATTATAATTTTTATCCTTTATATACATAGCTGCTCTGTCGATTACATGAGCTGGAACGCCCATTTTGGCTGAGATATACAAAGCGTTGCTTTTACCAGATTGGCCAACAACTAAAATATAGAGTGGTTCTAGAGTTTCTTCATTGAACATCATTTTGGCTGTAGTAAAGTCTGGATGGGCTTTGCTATAATCTTTTATTTCACTATAATGTGTTGTCACAATTATGGTGGCATGCTTTTTATATAACTCTTCTAGTATAGATATAGCAAGAGCAGAACCTTCGCTAGGGTCTGTACCGCTACCAAGTTCATCTAACAGCACTAAGGTTCGTTTATTGGATTGCTTAATAATGTTAGCCAAATTTTTTATATGAGAAGAAAAAGTGCTAAGCGAGTTTTCTAGGCTTTGATTATCGCCTATATCAACAAATATTTTTTCATAAATAGCAATATGCGTATCCGCATGAGCAGGGATAAATAGGCCAAGTTGGGTCATTATAGTTAAAAGGCCGAAAGTTTTTAATACGACTGTTTTTCCGCCAGCGTTTGGTCCGGTTATGGCCAAAGCGCTGTATTCATCACCAATTTCTAAATCTAAAGGTACTACTTTACCTTCTAATAAAGGATGTTTACCCGCAATGATTTTGGTATATCCGTTTATATTTATTTTAGGCATGGTAGCATCGATGGCGATCGCATATTTACCTTTGGCAAAAATAAAGTCGTATTCTGCAATAACTTCGACGTTGATTTTAATTTCCTGTAATTTAGAATTGACAATTTCGGTTAACATAGCCAAAATTTTATATTCTTCCATCTCCTCTTCGGCCTTTAAAGAGAGCAAAGCAGAAGTATGCTTTTGAACTATTTGTGGCTCAATAAAAATTGTTGTCCCTTTATTGGATTTATCTAGAGCTGTACCTGCAACTTGGTTTTTGTACGCCGCCTTAACCTGTACAGTATATCGGTCTTGTCGCTTCGTAATAATAGTACTTTCCAAATATTTCTTATTAACAGCAATAAATTTTTGCAACTTTTCTTCTATTTTACTCTGTTCTATATCTATATGGCGACGGATTCGTTTTAATTCTTTCGATGCATTTATATCTACCTTACCTTTTGTTATGCTACGATTTATTTCATCCTCTATATTTTTTAAAGCGGTAAGAGATTTTGAGTAGCCAAATAAAATAGGAGTATATGCTTGCTTGGTAGCAAAAAAGTCGATAATTTTTCGAACTCCATACAGGAAATCACTAACTTGCAATATTGCAAAACAGTCTAAAACCATACCTTTTTCGACCTGATCTATTATGCTCTGAATGTTTTCTTGGCCCTGTAAAGGAATGTTCGTTGCTAATAAACTTATAGCCTCTTTTGTTTCATCCAAACGTTTCTGAACTACATTAAGGTACGGACTAGGTGAAAGCTTATCTATTAAACTTTTGCCCAAAGAGCTAGTTGTATAAGTTTTAAAATGTTCTAGTAATATATCATACTCTAATTTGGATTTAGTGTTATCATTCATAATGTTATTTACCTCATTTAAAAATGTAAAAAAATAAACCCCTTACACGGAGTAGGGGCTTATCCTATAAACTAAAATTGTCTATTTTTTTTACGTGCAGCTTCGGATTTCTTTTTGCGTTTTACACTAGGTTTTTCATAGTGTTCTCTTTTGCGAATTTCTTGCATTATTCCAGCCTTTGCACAGTTTCTTTTGAAACGACGAAGAGCGCTATCTAAAGATTCATTTTCGCGAACAGTAACCTCTGACATATATTTTCACTCCCCTCCGGTTGCGGCATTGTGCTTTTAGCGTAATTTACGGAGAATTTTTCAACTTTTAAAGCACTACATAATATTATAAGTTAAAAAATGAATTTAGTCAATAGATAAATTAATTAATTTCGCTGTAAATTTATGTACAAATAGATGGAAATTTTTGTTATTAATATACTTTATTCTTTTTGAAAACTGCCGGATACAATCTCTTAGCAAAGAATAGATTATTTTTGCTTATTTATTCAGACAAATTAATTTTTTTTGATTTTTTGGAGCTAGAAGAAAGATTTTTAAAAATAGTCAAGCAGATAATAACGAAAAAGAATAATGAAATAGGCTGAGTAAAGAATATACTCGGATCACCTTTACTAACCATTAAAGCCCGGCGGAAGTTTTCGTCTATCATAGGACCTAAAATGATACCGAGAACAATAGGGGCGGGCGAGTACTTCATTTTATCCAATAAATAACCCAATACACCAAACACTAAAGCTATAATTATATCGAACGGATTATTACTAATAGCAAAAGCGCCAACAATAGATAATACACTAACAATAGGCATTAAATAAACAGTAGGCACTTTTAGGATCATACTCATAGGCTTCGCTAAAAGGATACCAGCAATCCATAAGGCTAAAACCGCAAGAAATAGTAAAGCAGCGATGTAATTGATAAATCCAGGATTATCTCTCATGATCATCGGACCTGGACGAACGTTATGAATCATTAAAGCTCCGAGTAGCACAGCGGCTGGCGGTGATCCGGGCACAGCTAACGTTAACATAGGAATCATAGCTCCACCTATTGCTGAATTATTCGACACCTCCGGTGCTATAGCACCTTCTAAGGAGCCGGTACCAAATTTTTCAGGATGCTTACTAGTTTTTTTCGCTGCATCGTAGCCAACCCATGCGGCCACATCTTCGCCAACTCCAGGTAACGAACCTATACCTAGTCCTATTAGGGCTGATTGAACAACAAGGCGAATATTTTTGAATACTGTTCCCCAAATTGGTATATTTTGTTTTACTACGTCTTTAGCTTTTCCGATTTCTATATCATCTGATGATTTTGCGAAAGCTTTTATAACTTCAGGTATGGCGTAAAATCCTATCATGGCTGGGACCATAGAAATTCCACCCATTAATTCTACAAGGCCAAAGTCAAATCTGGATGCTCCATCTATTTTGTCCATTCCTATCATCGCTATTAAAAGTCCAATTACTCCGCCTATCCATCCTTTTAGCGGAATATCCATTGTTACGATAGATCCACAAATTAGGACTCCGAATAATGCTAACATGAAATATTCCGGACTAGTAAACATTAAAGCAACCTTAGCTAATGGTGGTGCTATCGTCGCAAGAGCAACAACTCCGATAAATGTTCCCACGATAGACGCAGCTCGGGTAACTTTGATAGCTGTCTCGGCCATCCCCTTTTTGGCCAGAGGGTTACCCTCCAAAGCTGTGGCAGCGGCCGAGGCCGTTCCGGGTATGTTTAACAATATTGCAGACATACTACCGCCGTATATTGCTCCTACATAAACACCCATCAAAATTGCAAACGTGTATTCTATCGGAAATTTATAGGTCAATCCCGTCAACAGTGCTATTCCCATTGTAGCGGATAACCCCGGCAAAGCACCTATAATAACTCCTAGCAAAGTTGCGGAAAATAACACCAGCAATATTGCAGGATCCATTAAATTTACAAATTCTTGAAATAATCCAACTATTCCTGTCAAAATTGTTTTCTCCCTTCTTTACTATGGTAATGGTATCATTGCTAAAACACCAAATCCATATGTTATTACAAAAGCACTAACAGCAGCAACTAAGACACAGGTTAATAATTTTTTTAACGTTTTTTCGCTAAATATTAGCATTTGTGCTGCCAAACAAATAAAGGTAGCAATCATAAATGGAAACCCTTGAAATTTAGGAAAAAAGTTTAAGTATTGTCTACATGTTGGTATTAAAACGAAAATGTATAAACTAAGTATTGCTACTATTATAAAGAATATCCATGTTTCACGTTGTGTTAGTACAAATTTAAGCTTAGATATTGAAAAAAAGTCAAAACGTGCTCCATCTTTTATTGCTGTCATAAATAAAGATATAGCACAAATAGCAAGAACAATAGCTAGTAAAAAAGGCACCAATGCTGGTGAAGTATACCACTGATCAATTTCTAACTGAATGCTTTCCGGCGTAACTTTATCAGCTGAACGACCAAATGGATTTATAAAAAGCTGATAGCTACTAATAATAGTTGCGATAGATATAATCATTAGAATTATACTAAAAACTAGATCTATTCTATGCAAGGTCGATTTTTTCATTTACTTTTCACATCCTTTATAAACAGAATTATGATTTGATTATGCTTCGTTCATTGTCCGAATTAAATGTTGTAGCACAAATCTAGCTTTAGGTTATGCTACATTCATCATCCTGGCTAAATATCGTAGCACAAATCTAGCTTTAGGCTATGCTACACTCATCATCCTGGCTAAATATCGTAGCACAAATCTAGCTTTAGGTTATGCTACATTCATCATCCTGGCTAAATATCGTAGCACAAATTATTATCTACTTATGCCACGCTCATCTGGACTAAATGTTGTAGTACCCATATCGCTAAGTATCCAACATAAATTTGACTCTAGTTGAGTAGCATATTTTTTCGCTTCTTCACCGGTTAAATTGTAAATAGTAGCTAACTGCTCATTTGCAAAAATTTCGATTGCGTAACTATCCATTGTAGCCTGGAACGCTTCTTCCAATTTTGCTACTATTTCCGGATCAGTATCCGCTGGAACCTTAAATCCTAAAAACTGATTTAAAGGAAGATATTCAGCTAATTGTGGCAAATATTCAGTTACAGATGGAATGTTTCCAACGGTTGGCATATGCCAAGCTTCAAGTTCCATAACAGCTAAAGGAATTAAGTCGCCTGAACGCATAAAGTCTTTGGCCTCTCCTGCGGATGCTACAACACAGTCTGCTTCTTGTGATACGGCACCTTTTAAAGCAGCCCCTGAACCATCGTATGGAAGCCAGTTAAATGGCATATCTCCATAGGTATCAAATAATTTAGCTTGTGCAAACCATAATCCGCCTACCGTTCCTGCTATAGAAATACTTTGAGGTTCTTTTTTTAATTGAGCCATGATTTCATCCATAGTTGTGTATTCCGCATTCTTATTAACCATAAGAACTCCTGGCGAACCCGCTGCTATGAAATAAATCCAATCATTTGATGTTTGAGTTATGGCTGTCATAACTGGTATTGTTAACGGTGTTTCCGATGTACAGGCTAAAGTGTATCCATCATGCGGTGCATTCCACACTCTACTTATTCCGGTAGACCCTGCCGAGCCACCAGTAACATTTGACACTATAATGTTTACTCCTAGTTCAGTTGCCATACCATCCATTATAGCTCGGCCCCAAACGTCGGTTCCACCGCCAGCCCCAAATGGTACGATAGCGTTTATTGAACGCTCCGGATATTCCGCTTTAACTTTTTCTGTTTCTCCTCCACAACCGGTTAAAGCTAGTGTAGTTAACAATAATAAGAACAATCCTTTTTTCATAATTAATCTCTCCTATTCTTAGATCTAATTAGTGTTTAATACATATGTAGTTAAAGAATTTCATAAAATAAAAATTTTTTTTAACAAAGAATAATATTTTATGTTGATATTATAACATATATTTTTTAAAATGGAAGTGAAAACAAAAAAAACTTCGCCTATAAATATTTAGGCGAAGAAATAATTTTGAGCAAAATTCTCTATTTTATATTGATGGATCTAAAAAATTAGCAAATACGGTATTAAAAATTCTATTCTGTTATTAATGGATCTAAAAAACTAGCAAATACGGTATTAGAAATATCGATTCCAAAATTCGTAAGATAAAAATAAGAATCGTTTTCTAATAAAGCTTTTTCGGCTAACCATTTAGCAATCTCATTTTTATAAACTGATTTGATATCAATCCCAAATCGTTTTCTAAACTCATCTTTTGAAATGCCATTAGATAGTCGTAAGCCGAGAAACATAAACTCTTCTATACTCATTTTCATGGTTACTAGATTTTTTTCTTCTATTATATGGAGCATATCATCTAAGTTTTTTTCTTCTATTACGTGGAGCATATCGTCTAAATTTTTTTCTTCTATTACATAGGATATATCGTCTTTAGTTAATTCTTGAATATACTTTTTTAAGTTTGTGGTATTAGTATATCGGATGTTATTTATATATCCGCTAGCACCAAGACCGAGGCCGATGTATTCATCTAAAGTCCAATAAATCATGTTATGTCTACATAATTTATTATCTCTGGCCCAATTAGAAATTTCATATTGTCTAAATCCATAAGTGTTTAAAATTCTTTTGGCTTCTGAATACATTTGTCGGTCTAATTCTTCAGGGGTGACTTTATATCGTCCGGATTTATATTCTGCTGAAAGTCGAGTATTATCTTCTAGGATTAAAGAATAAGCAGAGATATGGGAGATATCGAATTTACAAACTTCTATTAAAGTGTTTTGCCATGCGGATAAAGTTTGATCCGGGAGAGCAAACATTAAATCCGTATTTATATTTGTTATACCTATTTCGAATAAATCATTTACGGTTTTTTGCCAATCTTCAAACGTATGAATCCTCCCTATTTTTTTTAGTATCTCATTATTCGTACTTTGGAGACCTAAGCTAACTCTATTGATTCTGGAATTTTTTAATATTGGTAATTTAGCTGGACTTAATGTGGCCGGATTAGCCTCTATTGTCCATTCTAGATTAGTCGATAATGTGAAATATTGTTCGACTGCTTCACAAATTGAGAAAAGGGATTCTGGTTGTAGTGCACTTGGCGTGCCACCACCAATAAATATCGTATCTATTTTTCTGTCACCTAAATTTTTGCTGTAGATTTTTAATTCTGTTATTAATGCGTCTATATATTTTTTTTCTAAAGTATTATCAGAAAAAGATAAGAAATCGCAGTAATAACATTTGGCCCGACAGAAGGGTATGTGTATATATAATCCTAAGTTCATTTTTCACCTCTTATTAATCGAAGTGTTGCCTTGTTTTGTATTTTGTATACCATAAAAATCCATAAATTAATGCGTAGCTTCATTATAAGGATGGTGAAACCAAAGTTTAATGAATATCTTCTATATATATAAGGAGGTTAAATAAAATAAATTTTTGAATTCAACCAATCTTGAACCGGCTGTATTTTATCGGAATCATACTGATATTCTAAAATAAATTCTTTGGCAATTAGAATTTTCATATATAAGGACATATTAGTTGCGCATTGAATCCAAGCTGCAATGTATGTAAATTGGTATTATGAATATAGGTTTTTATAAGTTCTATCATTTTGAAATCGTTTTCTATTTCTTCATTTTTTAATAAAAACTCTTTAACTAAAATATATTTCAAAAATATCGAACAGCTATATTGCTTTTTAACATATTGAGCTAAAATTTGTTCTATTGGATCTATAGTAAACCATACTGTTGCCATCTTTCTTTTTTGTTCTTTATTTGGCTTTATAATTTTTTTCTCTGGCTTGTCCTTCGTTTTGTCTTCTGCTAATATAGATATGATATTCATTAATAATTCTTTATTTAACATATCATTCGTTAATGCTTCAAATTGATTGTCTGACATATTTTTTTCTCCCATAAAGTCAGAATTATGTATTTATACATTTTTTTACTTCTATCTATTAACAGGTTGATATGCAATAAATTTATTGCATATGTACTATAACATTCTCGAACAATAAAGTCAATATCTAGCCGAGAATAAGTTTACTTCCTACGTTTTGACCTGCGGTCGAAACATTTTTGGATAATTTCATGTCAAAATTTGTTGACTTCAATATGTTATAATGGAAAAATTACACGTACATACAGAAAAATCTTAAAGAGTTTGCACGACTGGGATTGATCTTCGGATGAAATTACAGAGCTGTATTTGTTTGTTTTTCCCAGTATTAACAATAATTACTATTATAGAAGTTATAACTTTGTCTAACACTATTTAAGAAGTATGTTTGAATAGCATTATTTATTAACTAT
This sequence comes from Candidatus Epulonipiscioides saccharophilum, assembly GCA_002007295.1. Taxonomy (GTDB): domain Bacteria; phylum Bacillota; class Clostridia; order Lachnospirales; family Cellulosilyticaceae; genus Epulonipiscioides; species Epulonipiscioides saccharophilum. Next base: position 39,279 of record LNZM01000003.1, read on the forward strand.
AAAATTTTTCATACGATAAAGGAGAGACGACCATGCATCAACAATATTATTTCGAATTAGAAAAATATGAAAAAATAACTAACGAGACAAACATTTCAGAATATAATGGCTTATTAAACATTTGGCAAAATTGCGTGATCAGCTCAGATTCCATACCTTTAAGCTGGAAATACGACCTAAACGTAGATACAAATCCGCATTTTTTACAACGGTTAGGTGTAACCAAATCATTTCACTCAGCGGCTATATTTTTAAATGGATTGTATTATTTAATTGTTAGCATTAAAGGTTGGGACAATTTAAATTTTTTTGGATTAGCACAAAGTAATACCGGTGTTAGTGGATTTAAATTTTTTGACTTTCCGCTTATGCTAGAAGATACAGATTTCAATGAAATAAATTTGTTCGATATGCGTTTAACTAAACATGAAGATGGCTACATATACGGATTGTTTAGTTCAGAAAGTCGAGAAGGAAAACTTGTGGCCGGTATTGTGAGAACAGAAGATCTTGTAACTTGGGAACGGTTACCGAATTTAGAAACAAAACAAAACGAAGAGCAAACAAATGTCGTACTTCATCCGGAGTTAGTGTATGGAAAGTACGCTTTCTACACCCAGCCGGATAAAAAGGGTGTTAAGTTTGGACTATGCGAGGACATTTTAAATCCCGTTATAGAAAACGAAGAAGAGTTCATAACAAAATCGACTGATTATAGGGTACACGAATCCGGTATTGGCATAGTCCCGATTAAAACTGATAAGGGTTGGATTCACATCAGCATCGTAAAGGAAGGATCCGACAATCTCATGTACGCTTTCGCTACCGACTTGGATGATCCAATGAAGATAATCGCCGAACCGGCGGGCTATTTGTTAGAAGTCGAAGAAGGTTCGACAATAAACGGTGCGGCCGTAGATAACAATGGTTCTGTATTTATTTATGTGGCCAACAAAGACCTAAGAGTTGTTTCTATTACGATAGATAGTTTGTTGGATTATATATTTAACACTCCCAAAAATGCATTTCGCAGCATTCTTTGTGTCTCTAATCGGTGTGAGATGATCCAAAAAAATTTAGAAATAATGGATAATTCCAGTTCAACATTATCTACGGAAGAATAACCAAAATGCTCCCGCCTAAATTTAGGCGGTGAGATAAATTATTCATCACAAATTCGAGCTAAATATCAAGTTTGTATCAATTTTAGTCGATAGGCTTGGCAAAAGTATGTATTTTTCTATATATAAAAAACTACATAAATATTTTTCTTGACTATTTTGGTTTCGACGTATATTATTTAATTGGATAAAGTATTTTTAACTTAATCTACCCAAAATAATAATGAATACGGAGGAATACATGAGCGATCGAGTTTTGTCCGCTGGATCTACGTTAGAATTGCCTAAATTTAAAGAAGTTAGATAATCAAGAAAATTTTCTTGTTGGCAATTGTTGGATAATTTTATATTCTAGCTTCAGAAAGTTTATAAAAGGTTATAAAATGTAAAAATTGTCAATAATTACCACTATTAAAAATGCAAAAAACGGTTAAACTAATTAGTATGCTTCAGCTTAAAACCAAGGAGGATTACAAATGAAAAAGCGTTTGGCAGTTACAATAATACTCTCACTTTTTTTTATACGACCTCACGTGGATAACAGAGCAACAGCTAGATCAAATACGAGTCGAGCCATTTTTGTTATGGCTCCTCTTAATTTTGTGTACTATATAACACTTTTAATTAAAAATATCTTTGGAGGACTCTACATATGCAAACCAAATATAAATCACAAAAAAGTCAATTACGCCCAATAGATAAAGTTACTTTTGCTGCTTTATGTATATTCTTTGTCGTAGTTGTCAATTACGCCAACAATTATTTTAATCCACCATTAGTCGGTGAATGGAAATCAGATCAAACAAACGAAATAATTTATTTTAACGAAACGGGTAGTGTCAGAGTGGGATCTAATAATAACTATGCTACGTACGAATTACTTACACCCACTAAAATGAGCTATATCGTAGATGATAAAAAATTTAATATGTATTATGAACTAGACGGTCGAACTTTATATTGGGGACCAGATAAAAACAGCTCCGAAATATTTAAACGATAAAAAGTTACTTAATATTTTTTCCAATACTTGACATGTCATTACAAATATGCAATAATGTTACTTGTATTTTATAAAAATCAATGTACATATTTTGTAGGAGGATTAATAATGAGTAAAAAAATTGCTACTATATTAGCTTTGGTACTGACGACCGGGTTTAGCCTTTCAGCTTCTGAAATAGGTTATGATGGAGATCATATAACGGACAAGGAATCCAAAAGAGGCTTTGCACCACATGAAAATTATGAATTAGTTTATGCAGACGAATTCGAAGACGGCGAGCTAAATTTAGATGAATGGAAATATCGTACCGGAAAAAGATATCCAACAGGTAGCGACAATTATGCTAAAAACGTTACGGTGGACGATGGAAAATTAAAAATAGAATATGGATACGAAGACCGAGTTGGAGATACTAATGAAGCCACGCTAACCGGTGGTGGAATATTATCTAACAAATTATTTGGTTACGGCTATTATGAAGCCAAGGCAAAATTATTTGGCGAAACCGGTGGACTACACTCTTCATTCTGGGTATTTGGACAAAATGGAGACAATGTCACACGACCAAAAAATAATAATATCATTGAAATAGATTTCTATGAAGTAAACTCCGGCAAGCCTTATAAGGTTGGAACAAATACCCACTTTAAAGTTGGTGAACAAGATACAATGGGTGGATTTACTCAAGATGGCAAGCCGGTTGTTCATCCACCGATCGATACTTCAGCTCAAGAATTTGTTATGGGCGTTGAGTGGCTGCCAAATCAAATTAATTGGTATTTAGATGGCGAGTTATTTAGAACCGTTAAAAATCCTTATCTTTATGGACCACAAATGATGTGGATCACAGCTTTAGCAAGTTATAACTTTGACAAAGATATTATTGTTGATAAGTTGCCTGGCGAAAGTTATTGGGAATATTTTAGATTCTTCAATGTAGATTTATTGGGCGTAAATATGCTAGCTAATCCGAGTTTTGAATATAACGATCAATCTGATTTTAAACCGGAGCATAAAAGAGATATGAAGTTCCCTGTTGGTTGGTTTACAAAAGGTAAAGACATGTCAACCGCAATAAATGTAACAATGACGAATGAAAGTTATGAAGGCGAATCCATTTTAAGGCATGGTACATCAAAAGATTATGAAGTTACTACATATATACATGTTCCATTTTTACCAAATGAAACTTTTACTTTTTCTGCTATGGTCCGCAATCCGGATGGAGGCGACCACAAACTTACCGCTGGCGGAGAAGGAATGGCCGATACTAGCATAGCGATCCCAAAAACTGAGCCAGGCGTATGGCAAGAAGTAAAATTAGAAAATATTAAAGTGGTGAACGGAGAGGCCGTTGTTGGCATTTCCTCTTCAGCAAAAGCAAATCAATATCTTGATATAGATAATGTTTCTTTATTCCAGGTGACAGGTAAAGATCATCACACTTCTCTAGAGCCGTTTGACATGCCAGTAGCTGAAATTATTTCGACAGACATTATAATAAAGGCCGACATAACCGATGAACGATATAAAGAAGTTGGCGGACAGTTTGGTAGTAGTGGATTAAAAGGATATCAAGGTTCTAAAACAAGATGGGCGTTAGCTGCCGAAGGTCTTTATGCTACATGGTCTCCTCAATTAGAAAAGGCTGGAGTCTACGATATAGAATTATTTAACGTTACTCATGAGAGTAGATCCGAAACTGCTTTTATAGAAGTGAATCATGTGGATGGAGTAGCCAAAATTCCGTTAAATCAAAAAACGACTCAAGGAATTGTTGAAGTAGGTACATTTAAATTAGATCCAGATAGCTACGTAAAAGTTTATGGCACGCCAGAATCCGGAAATTTGACGTTCGATACAGTAATATTTAAGGAAGAAGGAAGCGAAGAACTTAAAGTAGCACTTCAAGATGGTGTAGTCTTAATTAAGGATAGCAACATTGGTTTATTAAACGGAGCAATCGACAAATTAGATAATACAAATTCTAATGTACGCCTAAAATTAGTGGACGGAGTTTATTATGCTCCAATCGAGTTTATGGCCAGAAAATTCGGTGGTGGTGATGTCGAACTAGATGGAAAAGAACTAACTATTTTCTATCAAGATGAAATCATGAGATATACGCCAGGAACTAACATAGCTAAACTAGGCTCAGAAACATTTACAATGAAAGCAGAGTGTTTCGTAGAAAACGGAGTCTGGTACGCTCCGGCCGAGTCATTGGCCGAAGCATTCGACGCTAACACGATGAATGTGGATGACGAGTTTTATTTTATTTCTCATAAAGATATTCCTCAAATTAGCAACATGAAAGAGAGATTAGAACCATTATTTTAATCCCATTTAATTTTCCCTCAGATTTGTGAGGGATTTTTTAATTTTTGATTTTTCCGATACTTAATAATGAGATTGCCCCCTTAGTCTGTCACGCAGTGATTGAGAGGTTAAGAAAAATTTTTACATAATTGTTTTATCCTTAAAACGACAGATTAATTGTTATAAATTTCACAAAAAACGAGAAAATGCCAAAATCTCACTGGGAACGATACCTCTTTTATGCTATATCATGAAATCTGTATTAAAATTAATTGCATAAAAAATGCTATGATTTCTAATTTACCGAGAATATATTTCGCTTTTATACTTAAAAAGGATTACTTGAAATTTTAAAAACATATTTTAGAAAAATAGTTTAAACATTTTAATCAATATACTCGATGCTATATTTTATAAAATGAATAAGTTGAAATTATAACTTGCACAAAAAATGCGAAAATATAAAAAAATCTAGTAGCATCGAGACCACTTTCGAATCAAAAACATGAAATGCTAATCATTATATATTGCAAATTGACTTTAAATATTTGAATAATATACTTGTAAAAAATAATCGTTTTTTCATATTAAACTCTCCATTTGTTTGCTACCATTTACACGATCCATTAATCACCATAGGCGGGAACTTCAGAATCTTATTTCTGGAAGGGGAGCTGTCACGAAATTGCGGGGGAGGGAGAAAGCGTGACTTCAAGTTGTAGTTGCTTATGTGATCTGTATACAAAATTTATAAGTGACATATTTTATTTCCCATAAAGATATTCCTCAAATTAGCAATATGCAAGAGCGATTAGAACCATTATTTTAGTCCAAATTAATTATCCCTCAGATTTTTGAGGGATTTTTTGGAAATTTCTACTTCAAGATGATGCCAATAAGATACCTTGACGTATTACTCTATAAATAGTAGAATGGATTAATCATAAAAAAATAATTTGTGGACGGAGTGAATTTCGTGAATAATATAAAAATTATGACAGATGCGGCATGCGATTGTCCTAAAGAATTGATAGATAAATATAATATTGATGTAGTCGGAATGACATTAGAATTTGAAGGAAAAGAATATATTTATGGAGAAAAAGATGAAAAGTGTATAAATACACAAGAATTTTATGAACAAGTAAGAACAATATCTTATTTACCCAAAACTGCTAGCCCCTCTCCAGATAGAATAATGCAAAAATATAAAACGGATGAAGATATCATTATAATAACTTTAGCTGACAAACTTTCTGCTACTTATTCTACAGCGATGATGGCCAAAAACATGCATGCAGAAGAAGGATTCACTAACAAAATTTATGTTATTGATTCTACCACAGGCTGCGCCGGATGTGCTCAACTTGTGAAATTAGCTAGTGAACTCAGGGAAGCCGGAAAAACTGCGGAAGAAATAGTCAGCATCGTAGAAAGTAAAAGAGATGATTTATCATGCTATGGAATGTTAGAAACTGTGGATAATGCGATAAAAGGTGGTAGGATTAATCCTATCTTTGGTAAGATGGCCAACATTTTAAATATTAAAGTAATCATTAAAGTTGGTGACAGTGCTGTCGTACCAATAGGTAAAGCGAGAGGTGAAAATAAAGCATTAGATGAAACATTGCATAAAATAAATAAAGAAGTTGTAAACAAAGCGGAAAAGGACGTAATAATATGTCATGCGCATGCACTACCGAGAGCCGAAAAAGCTAAGGCACTTTTGTTAGAAGAAGGATATAAAAGCGTCTATTTGAGCGAGATAGGCCCGGTTATGGGTACTTACACTGGAGAAGGCGCAATTATTGTGGCCGTATTTAAATCTTAGACTCTCTGTACTTTGGGGGATGTCGCACTAGCAACCCAAAAAATTAAAAAACGAGCGCCCCAAAAAAGGTAGCTCGTTTCTTCGTTTCATAGTATAAGTCAACTAAAATTTGAATATAAGCTTCGTCAAAAAATAATTACGGGGCGACAACTCCATAAGGACCCCTCAGTCTATTTCTCTACGCTACACATCTCAGTTTGCTTTCGAAACATTGCAGGGAAGCAGCATAGGCTCTCCTTTTAGGAGAGCTGGCAACGAAGCTGAGAGGTTGGGAAGGTGGCAACGAAGCTGACTGATAGAGTAAAAGAGCGAAGCGATGCACTTGATTTTTACTTTAGGTTATTCGTGCGACAGCCCCTATTACGAAGTAACTGCAAGGTTGTTAAAAACTTTTTTTATTAGAAGAAAACGTTCTTTTAAGACAACCAAGGAGCGCATTTTCCGGAAGTTCTACATTCATAGCAGCCCATTGATCCGAACTACCAGAGTATATAACAGCGTTAATGTTTGGTGCTTTAAAAAAAGCATGCTTAGATACTGCTATTATTGGAAAAACTACTTCTTCCAATTTGTCGCTTTCAAAAATAAATTCGTTTCCAACTGCTATTACAGTTTGATTAGCTATACTCGTCGGTATCCTAACTTGAGTGCGGTTAGTTTTTAACTTTGTAATTGTTAATATACTAGAGTCAAACTGAACTCGTCCGAGACCCGTAACTACGATCCAACCGCAGTTAGTGATAATGGATATATTATCAGGTAGCTCGACGTTCATATCCTCCCAAGAGTCGGCCGAACCAGCATAGGTAATCACTTTTAGTACTTCATTATTAAACGCATTGGCCGATATTTGAATCAAACTACTCGGTAATGTTATTTCACTTAATGTTAGTTTACTAAAAGCATCACTATTAATTGACAACACTGTTTGATTATTTATTTTATCTGGAATTACTACACTTATTATTGTGCTTTCGCAATCTAGAATTACGCCACCGGAAAATTTAATACGTCCGCCCTCTATTCCCTTTACAGTAGTCCATTCATTTTCATTTGTGAATTTTACGTTATATGCTATTTCGACCTTAGTAGCAAAAGTAGAACCTAAAGCTAGCCACTGTGATTCGGTACCTTCATAGTTTATGATAGAAATATTATCACTTTCATAAAATGCTGAATGAGATTCATATTTGTTAAACATGGTTAATATACTTTTCGGAACACTTATTGCTTTTAACTTTTTACATTGTGCAAACGAATTTTGGCCAAGCATTAATAGTCCAGAAGGCAAAGATACATAGGTCAATTTTACGCAGTTATAAAATGCTTGATCTGCAATGGCCAACAGAGTGTTTGGTAATGAAACATTTTCTAAGGTGATACAATTTTGAAATGCTCCTTGGCCTATAAATAAAATGCCCGAAGAAATAGATACCTGAGATAATTTATAACACTTTACAAAAGCATATTCTCCAATAGACGTTACGGCTACACCGTCTATCATAGATGGAATAACGATCGACTTAGCATTACTACTAACCTCTACAATCCGGCCAGCTTCTTTATTGAATAATATTTGACCGCCAGAAACTTTAGCTACCCAAAGGTTATTATTAACTTCTGTAGTTTCTGTCTTGGTAAACGTTATTTTAGAATTTATTTCAGCACTTAAAGGCAAATTTAATTCAGCCCAAGTAGTGGAGTTACCAGAATAATAAACAATCTCTAAATTCGGCGTATTATAGAATGCTGATGCACTGTTATATTTAGCAAAAAGGCTAATTAATGTTGACGGAATATTTATCGAGGTTAAGCTGAAACAATTAGAAAAAACATTAGATCCTAATATAACAAGCCCTTCAGGCAAAATTAACTCTTGCAATTTTGAACAGTTATAAAATGCATAATCCCCGATTTTAATTAATGTAGAAGGAAGAATTACGGATTGTAACTTAGTACAATTTTGAAAAGCGCTATCTCCAATAATAGAAATACCAGATGAAAATATAACTTTCTCCAATTGAGAGCAATTTGAAAAAGCGTAATCATTTATACTCCTTACAGCAACACCATTTATTCGTGCAGGAATTTCTACTTCGGTCACACAAGGATCTATCTCAATAATACTACCTAAAACAGGATCAAAAAGAATTTTATCATCCACATTAATAAGATCCGAATTTTCGATAACAGTAGTACGAATATGTATTGGGTCTAACTGGGATATATCATCCGAATCTGGATTAATCAAAATTTTGTCGTTATCAATATTAATTTCTTTTGGAGTATTATATTTATCTTCTAACATAGCAGATTTGGAATCAAAATAAATTTGTTTATTTAAGGATACAATTAAACTTTCTTCACAATATTCTACTTCATTCGTATCCACACTTCTTGGATGAGAATCAGAATCGTTTAGCTTAATTAATGTTGAATTTTTACTCTCTACACTTTCAGAATCCAAACTTTCGATTATATCACTAATGTTAGCTACACTCTCTACCTTTTTTTCGACTCTAGGCTCTCTTTTGATACTGCCGAAATTTACACTAACATTGGTTGTTTTTATTTTGTTGCTTCTAGAATGAAAAGAAAATTTCCTATCCAAGTTTGCCATAAGAGAATTTACATCTGGCATTGATATTTTAGTATCCGCTAAAGTCTTGTACAGAACATGTATTATAGTTTCTTCTCCATTTACTATAGATATCCATTCGGCCCCATGCCTGCTGGTATATATCACGATTTCCGGTACAGTATTGTAAAATATATTTACTGTTTCTGAAAATGTTATCCCAAGTGCCTGCCATTCAATTTCATCACCCTCGTAGTAAACGGTCCGAATATTATTGCTATTGTAAAATGCACAGTAATTTGCATGGATGGTCGCTAAGGACGTAATCGAACTAGGTATGTAAATCGTTTCTAAATGATTACAGTATGAAAATGAATTATACCCTATCGATGTTACACTCGGTGCTATAGCCACATAAGTTAAATGAGAACAATTGTAAAACGCATAATCTGCTATCATTTTTACCGGATGCTCATTTATCATCTCCGGAATTATTGCTATAGTAACGTCTAAAGTTGCATCCAATATTGCACCCAATTTACTATCGAACAAAATTTGCCCACCAGATTCCAGCTGAATCCATTCGATCGTTTGTAGATTCTTGTTAATTGGTATATCAAAATCCGGTGATACCCCATACATAATTGTAGCGTCTGTTTTCATTCCTAGTTGCGCCCAATCCAGTGCGTCACCTTCATAATAAATAGTAGACAATTTTGTGCTACCATAAAAAACTCCATTAGTAGAGTAAGTACTAGATAAACTAGTAATAGACAGCGGTAACGAAATAGAACTTAGGCTTGTACAATATGAAAAGGCATTGTATCCTATCTTACAAACACCAGACGGAATATAAATATATTTTAATTTAGAACAATTATAAAAAGCCGATTCTCCAATTGTATTCAACGAGTATGGAAGATGGACATCTTTTAAATTAGTACAGTTTTGAAAAGCACTGTCCCCAATAATAACAACACCTTCGGGAATAAATAAAGTATGTAAATTAACACAATCGAAAAAAGCAAACTCGGCGATAGCTGTAACAGGCATTCCGGATATATTCACAGGTATTCTAGCTTCGGTAACATCGGGCGAAACTTCTAATATAGTACCGGTCTCATTATCAAATAAAACTTCGCCATTTTGTATACCATTTAGTTTAATCCATTTATTTGTGGAACATTCTATGTCATGAATGTCTAAAGCAACATGGTCAATCTTTTCATCGGGTAATAAAGATGAACTCATGATAGTATAATTAAATTGTCTTGTCATCATAATCCTCTTTTCAGTATGTATTTTTGCAAAGCTTCTTAATGAAAATTATACTTGAAAATTGGCTATTTTTCAACTTGCAAATTATGGTATTAACCTAGCCTCTCTTTCTAGGAGAGGTGTCAGCTTTAGCTGACGGAAAGATTTCGAGAGCTATCACGCAGTATAGGAAGCTATTCATCATGACATGGCCAAGAAGCGGTTAACTAGACGAGCGCTGTCACGAAAAAGGAGTAAAGAAAAACGCTATATAATAGGAAGCTATTCATCACGACATGGCTAAGAAGCGGTTGACTAGACGAGAGCTGTCACGAAAAAGGAGTAAAGAAAAACGCTATATAATAGGAAGCTATTCATCATGACATGGCCAAGAAGCGGTTAACTAGACGAATAACGTTAAAACCATTGAAGATATAGGAAAATTTGCATTATACCAAAATACTATTATTCATACCATATCCGATGAACTAAATCCTGCATTTCAACGTAATGCATTAGCGCTTAAGTCGGATCAGTCTGATTTTTTGGGCAAATATGATGCACTAATGCAAGATTTATCGGCTAATGCAAAGAACAAAGATATCGATGCTGAAATTATTTTAGATGGATTTGAATTATACATTGAAATGAATGCAGACTTAAAGAAAATTTGCGAATTTATATTTTCATCTACTAAAAATAGCCCTAATATTTTATTGAAATCTAATTCGCATATATATAAAGAAATTATAACTAAAATAGATGATTATTGTATAAAATATGATGAAAGTCTGGACAATTATTTTAACCAAATCAATAGCTATCGCATTAATAATCCCAAAAATCATAAAACGCAATGTCAAAAAATAATTACGGAGCGACAACTCCATAAGAACCCCTCAGTCAGCTACGCTGACAGCTCCCCTGGAAGGGGAGCAGGGGCCAACTTAGATATTGTATCTACTTCGCTGAAGTCTACGGATCGACAACCTCTGTCATGTAGTGACTGACAGATTGAAAGGTGTCAGCTTTAGCTGACAGAGAGGTTTGTTTATTAATAAGTCAACTTTAAATTGTCGATATAAGTAGCAGCTTCTTCATTATGAGCTATCATAATTTTTGCGGACGTTGTTTGCTCATCGGTTTTGAAAGTAATTTCATAATTCTTCCAATCCGTACCTATTTGCTTATAAATTCCCTGATTAGCTTTTGCATGATTTACTAATTCTTGATTGTAATGTAGCAAAGATACGCTACAAACTTTAGTAGTGGCTGTTTCTTTTTTCGCATCAAAACTGAAAGTATATTCAGTGTTTGGTTTTAGGTTATTTAAGGTTATTTGTTGATTACCATTCATTGTAGATGAAACCTTTAGAACATTATTTCCGCCGTCTTCAACAATTGCCTGAGAAAATTCGCCTGGAGAAGTTATTACCCAATTTTCGAACAACTGAGTGTTGGTTGGATCGTTAAAGCTACCGTCGGTAAAATAATTTGTTCCTGCTGGCACAACCATTTCGGAAATGCTAGCCTGATCTTTAACTAACTGAAGGTTTCCGGCTGTGTACATTGTTTTGTAAACATCACCTTTGTTGCTGTTCCAGAATGATATACCGACTCTTTTTCCTTCTTTTGTTATTCCTTCATTTAACTGAGCATCAAATCCTATTATAGCTCCGACTTCAGCTTCAAAATCTCCCCAAGGCACTTTTACAAAAGATTTATAATCGGTGGCACTACTTACGGTTTCAAACTCAAATGCTGGAGCATTTTTGTGACTAGCACTTCGGCCATCTGGCAATACTTTAATGGAGAAGTCGTTAGCGTCGTAAGCATTTTCGGTTTTTTCATTTCCGAAGTCAAAATATAAATCCACGTTATCGCCATCATGAATTGCCACAGTATTTGAAAACTGATCTTTATCTTTAACGTCGGCTAAAACATAAAGGTAATTTTCATCCCAAATAGTCTTCACTTTCATGCTAGAATAGAATTTTTCGATTCCGCCGAGTGTAATGTTAGAAGCTTCTACGGCCACTGCGTTATTCCAAAGCGGATCATTTACAGAACTTGGCGTGCCATAAATTGCGTGCGTAGTTTTGTAGCTCGGAAGCTCTACAGCTTCTCCCAAAGACTCTACGGTTTGCGGAGTATCAGTTTTCCACACACGAATATAATCTATATGGAAATCTCCGGTGTATCTATCTTCTCCAGAAATAGGATCCGTGTACGTATAGAAATCTGTTGCTTCCGGATATCCTTTCCACACGAATGTTTCTGTATCGAAAATTATTGGGAAGTTTACATTAAATGCGTCGTCCGCTGTTTCCTGGATTCGAATTAGTTTACCGTCAAAATATAACTTAATAAAATCTGGACCGTACTCTAAACCGTATACGTGATAATCCAATGTTAAGTCTACACCAGTATCGTATTGATAAGGATAACTTTTTGGTGTCCTTTTTCCATATTCATGCATATTGCTTGGAAAGATTGTTGGCTTGCTGTTAACTTTAGATCGGCCAACTTGTTCATAAACATCTATCTCAAAGTCATTGCCTCTGAACCAAAAAGAGCTAGTCATACTAATTTGGGAAGTTCTAGTCCTTGCTTCGTAATAACCGTATCCGGTCCAATTTTTACTTCTTATAGTAGCTGCATCGTAAAGTTGTTCTCCATTTTTAATTTCGGCCATACCTGAGCGTAATACAACTTTTCCATCTTCTACTCTAACGCCGTCTTTTTGGAAAAATGAAGGATAGCGGCCAACCCAATTAGAATTATAATTATCCCAACGAGTCAAGTTTAAAGTCTCTCCATTAAATTCATCGGATAAGGTTAAGCTAAATTGCCAGTCTCTTGTATTATCAGGATCGGACAACGGCAAAAATGGTAACGTCTCAGCGAATACTTCATTTGGCGGATTATCTATAGCTGATATCTTTGGATCCACAGCTGCGAAGACAGAAGTGGTGGCCATAAAACTGGTTGCTGCAATAAATAAAGCTAACATATTTTTAATTTTCATTGATATTATTCCTTTCGATTTTCAATTATAAAATAGTTGCTTGATATTTTATTAATTTCAGATTTCCAGCCGTATACATACTCTTATACAAGTCGCCTTTAGTACTATTCCAAAAGGCTATACCGATACGTTTTCCAGTTTCTGTACTTCCTTCATTGAGCTGAGCATCCAAACCAATTACGGATCCGTCTTCTGCTACAAAATCTCTCCAAGGAATTTGGATGAATGATTGGTAATCCTCTTTAGTGCTGATCGTATTAAATTTAAATGGCGGAGCATTTTTGTGGCTAGAACTTTGTCCATCTGGCAATAATTTGAACGAAAAAGCGTCCTTCGGATATCCTTCTTTAGCCTTTTCGTTCCTAAAGTCGAAATATAGATCAATGTTATCGCCATCGTAAAGATTAGTAGAATTTATAAATTGATCTTGATCTTTGACATCCGTTAATTTTATTTAAATTTATTGTATCTAAAAGCATAGGTAGCATTTTGCTAACATTCATAAATAAGCTTCCTTTCAATTCAATTAATATCTAAGAGTGTATTGACCAATTTTAAATTGCCCGTATTATACATATTTAGATATAAGTTATCCTCGTGGCTATTCCAAAAGGCTATACAAACTCTTTTGCCTTCTTTATTATTGCCTTCATTTAGTTGAGCGTCAAATCCGATAATAGTGCCTACTATAGGAGTAAGATCTCTCCAAGAAATTTGGACGAATGATTGATAGTTTTCTGGAGTTTGTATTGTTTCGTACTCTATCTCTGGAGCATTCGGATGTTTTTCAATTTGGCCTGTAGGCAATAATTTAATAGAAAAATCGTTTGAATCATAACCCTCTTTATTTTTTTCATTTCCAAAATCAAAATATAAATCTACATTGTCGCCATCATATAACCTAGAAAAATTCACAAACTGATCCGTATCATTAACATTCGATTTAACGTATAAGAAATTCTCATCCCAGATAGTTTTTACAGTCATGTTAGCAAAAAATCTTTCAATTCCGCCCATTACGATATTAGCTACCTTAATTTCTTCGGCCTCATTCCATATCGGATCGTCGATATCAGCTGGTGAGCCGTGTATAGCATGGGCTGTTCGACAATTTCGAGTTTCTTCTTCCATCGCTTCTACAATTTGTGGCGTGTGAGTTTTCCAAACACGAATGTAATCTACATGAAAATCTCCGGTGTATCTTTCTTTGCCAGTTATAGGATCTACGTATGTATAAAAGTCTTCGGCTAAAGGCAATCCTTCCCAATGAAATGTTTCTGTATCGAATAGTATCGGAAGGTTAACGTTGAAGGAATCTTCTCTAGTTTCCATGACTCTTATTAATTTACCGTCAAAATATATTTTGATAAATTGCGGGCCGTACTCCACACCATATACGTGATAATCCAATGTTAAGTCTACTTTAGTATCATACTGAAAAGGATAGCTTGCTAACTTTTTGTTGTCAGGGCCATCTTCATGTAAATTATTTGGAAATATAGTAGCTTTATCATGTGTTTTTGATCGACCAATTTGTTCAAATACATCTATCTCAAACTGATTTCCATGAAACCAAAAAGAGCTAGTCATACTAATTTGGGATGTACGAGATTTAATTTCATAATAACCGTATCCAGTCCACAATTTACTTTTTATCGTAGCAGCATTGTAAGTTTGAACTCCATCTACTATGTCGCTCATTTCAGATCTTAAAATTAAGTTACCATCTTCTACCCGAACATTTTGGGGCCTGAAATATGATGGGTAACGGCCAATCCATGTAGGATTATGATCGAACCATTTATCCGTGTCTAGTTTATCCGAATTAAATTCGTCTGAAAAAGTAATGCTGAACTTCCAATCTCGGGTATTGTTTGGATCAGACATTGGCAAATAAGGTAACTCTTCGGCAAAAACTTCATTGGGCAAATCTGATGGATGGTTTTGGGCCGAGTTTGATTTATCCGTATAACTTAGCATATTTAGTATTCTATTATTATTCACGAGATCACCGCCTTGTGATATTTTAAATAAAGTTAAATGAATTGTAATTGTGTTTCATCGCTCTCTAACCTCTCCGTCAGCTAAAAAGGACATACAAATTCATTTCTGAGCGTCCAACCTTTAGTTAAGGGGATGCCATTACCCTTCATACAACAGGACATATAGTCTTATATGCTGATACACTTTTACCATGTATCCGAGACCCTGAGTC
>LNZM01000004.1 GCA_002007295.1 Candidatus Epulonipiscioides saccharophilum
ACATATTAACATAAAATGTAGTATTATTTTTAACAATATGTAAAAAATATAAATTTAATAAAATTTAACTGATGCTTGTTAATTTTTTCCAATTATGATCCGATATACAAATTAGTGGATCGTTGAACCACAAAAAAATTGGAGAAAGGAGCATTTATCATGCAAATAGCCAAACAAGAAGCGGTACAAGTAGAAAGAACAACCCAGCAACAAAAGATGGAGTTTCAAACAGATCAACAAAAGATACCACAAGTTCAAAATGTTCAAAGGAGACAAGATTCTCAATCGAATAAAGGTAATACTCAAAATGGCAATACTTCTACTAAGCAGCAACAGGAAAGATTTATAAAAGCTGCCGAACAAGTACTATCGGAAAATGGTGAAAAGATTGATTTACAACTGAATGAGGTAAGGCTAGCACAGCATGAAAAAACAAACCGTATGGTAGTTACGGTAGTGGATAAAGAGACCGAGGAAGTGATAAGAGAAATTCCATCTGAAAAAATATTAGATATGTTAGCCAAAATGTGGGATGCAGCAGGGTTATTTGTGGATGAGGTTAGGTGATAAATATGAATATAGCACAAGTGTCAACAGGAATAAGTCAAGCTAATGTAGCTTCTGAGATTAGCATGAAAGTAGCGAAAGTCGGTATGAATCTGGCTCAGCAAACAGGCAATCAAATAATGGAGATGGTTAAGGGCATGGAGATGTCAATTAACGCTAATCTTGGGAGCAAAATTGATGCTAGAGTATAATTAAATTATATCGAGTAAGATGAAAGTGGATGCGAAATATCGTGTCCTCTTTTTTGTTTAAAATTAGTAGTATTGAAATTAGAATTAAAACAAAAAAAATGGCAACAATATGTTCCAGGAGGGATTGTACATGGAAATGAAAAAAAGTTTATTAAAAGATTTACTACAAATCACAAAAGATCAGGCTAGAAGTTTAAAGGATAACGATCATGAAAAATTCTATCATCTACTAAATGTGCGCCAAAAAATCCTAGCTAAGTATTTGAAGCAGTTAGCAATATCACCGGATTTGGACGATGAGTGTAAAGCGTTGAAAAATCAAATATCCGATATACATGAACATAACACTCAAAAATTAACGGATAATTTAACGCATGTAAAGAAGGAATTGAGGCGTATTCGTGCTAGCCGAAATAATACTAATAAGTATAAGAATGTTTATAAATCCACATATGAAGGAGGATTATTCTTTGACAAAAGAAATGGATAAACTTATAACCTTAGATGAGCAGGCTCACAAGATTTTGGATCTATTAACACAGATAGAAACTATTATAGGAAATGAAACTCAAATTTTAGTATTAAACGAGCAGAATGATAATAAGCCAACTCCAGCCAAAGTCGTACCGAGTGCTAATAATCCAAAAGGAATTAATCCGATAGTAACTAATTTAGAACATAATAGCAACGTAGATGTTCTAGACAATGGTTTTGAGATGGTCGAAGAAATGTCTAAAACCAAAGAAAAATTAACCGATGATGTAGAATCTATCGAAAAGGATTTTGAAAGCTTGTATTATGAATTAAAGCCATTTCTTAATGACCCGAGTAATAGTAATATGGTAAAATCATTGCAATCCAATATTAAAAATATTTTAACATTAAAGAGCGCCATAACCATGCAGGAGAAGTCTAACATGGATATGATAAATCGTCGAATAAAAAATAGGTTTGGGCAAATAGAAATTCCGAAATCTCGCAGTCAGATTATAGATTCGTACAAACAACACTAGGGAGCTGTTGCCCCCTGCTCCCAGACATGGCTCTCCTTCTAGGAGAGCTGTCACGCAGTGACGGAGAGGTTGAAATTAACTGTTGCAAAATTTGTGATTATCTTGTAGAATATATTTATCGAATTAACAAAGAGAATGGAGATTTTATGTACGAGATTTTATCAACTGATGGCGTAGCAAAGACGGCCAAATTTACAACACCACATGGAGAAATTTTAACGCCATGTTTCATGAATGTAGCAACAGCGGGAGCGATTAAGGGCGGATTAAGTGCTATCGATTTAAAAAATATAAAAACGCAGGTATCCTTGTCAAATACTTATCATTTACATTTAAGACCTACGGATACTTTGATCCGACAATTAGGTGGATTGCATAAGTTTATGGCATGGGATGGACCTATTTTAACAGATTCAGGTGGATTTCAAGTGTTTTCTTTGGCCCATAGACGAAAAATTAAAGAAGAAGGCGTTTATTTTTCTTCTCACATTGATGGTAAAAAAATTTTTATGGGGCCAGAAGAAAGCATGCAGATCCAATCTAATTTGGCTTCGACTATTGCTATGGCATTCGATGAGTGTCCGCCCGCTTTGGCTGAGAGAGAATATATTATGCCTTCGGTTGATCGTACCACTAGATGGCTTGAACGATCCATCAAAGAAATGAATAGGCTAAATTCATTGCAGGAAACTATTAACAAAAAACAATTGCTATTTGCTATAAATCAAGGTGGACTTTTTGTCGATATAAGAAGTAGTCATGCAAATACGATATCTAATTTCGATTTGGATGGCTATGCGATCGGAGGCTTGGCCGTAGGCGAGACACATGATCAGATGTATTATATTTTGGATAATGTTGTAGAACATTTACCTAAAAATAAACCAACATATCTGATGGGTGTAGGAACGCCCGAAAACATTTTAGAAGCGGTAGAAAGAGGGGTGGATTTATTTGACTGCGTTTTGCCCGCAAGAAACGGCAGGCATGGCCATGTTTATACTAATGAAGGAAAAAGAAACATTTACAATGCACAATATGAAAAAGATGAGCTACCTATTGATGTAGAATGCCAATGCGAAGTTTGTAGAAATTTTTCACGGGCATATATAAGGCACTTGTTAAAAGCAAAGGAAATTTTAGGCATGCGACTTTGTGTTATGCATAACTTATATTATTACAACAATTTGATGAGCGAAATAAGACAAGCAATACTAACACGACAATTCAAGGAATATAAAAAAATGCGCCTTGATGGATATAGATTAGCACAAAATAAAAATACCTTAAATAGATAAATCGAGAAGTTAAAACTGATTAGAGAATAAAAAATAAATTGTGTAGAAAACAAAGAATGGGAAATAAAAAATAGTGACGACTGTTTTTAAAAATTAATGACATTTAGTTTTCTACCTTTTTATTTTATTGAAATATAAAAAACTTTAGGAGGAATTATCATGGAACAAGCAGTAACACCAACAGCAGGAACAGGATTATTTGGCTCGATAATTTATATCGCATTTATTTTTGGTTTAATGTGGCTCATTATGGTTAGACCGCAAAGAAAGAGAGAACGAGCAACTGCTCAAATGCAGTCCGAAATAAAAGTTGGACAACCTGTTTTATTAACTAGCGGTATTTATGGCAAAGTAGTAGACGTTATTAATGATTTATTTATTATTGAAATAGGCCTTAATAAAAGTGTAAGAGTACCCGTAAAAAAATCCCAAGTAGCTGGTGTAGAAGCTCCAAATTTGAAAATTGTAAAAGATTCTGCTCCTGTAATCGATAATACTTCCGCCAATGAGGTCGACGAAGAAGAATACGATGACGAAGATTAATAAGTAATTGGATAAATTATAAAAATAAATAAGGAGGATTTTTATATGTCAGCTTTAATTGCTATTATCGGATTATTAATTTATATCGGCTTCTTTGCAGGTGTAATCTGGCTAATCATTATTAGGCCACAAAAGAAAAGAGAAAAAGCCATACTAAATATGCAATCCCAAATAAAAGTTGGAGAATCGATATTATTAAATAATGGCCTCTATGGAAAAGTTGTTGAGATTATCAATGATTTGTTTATCGTAGAAATGGGTCTAAATAAAAGCGTAAGAGTGCCAGTAAAAAAATCTCATGTAGCTGGAGTACAAGCTCCAAATATGACAGTGGTCCAAGAAACAGTAATAGATAAAATTATAGACGACTCAGCTGATCAAGAATATGACGATGAAGACTAAATACAATAATATCACACTAAGCTGGAGGTATAAAACCTTCAGCTTTTATTCATACTATTCAAGGAATATAAAAAAATGCTTAAATAATGGCCTCTACGGAAAAGTTGTTGAGCTTATCAATGATCTGTTTATCTTAGAAAGGAGCCTAAGTAAAAGCGTAAGAGTACCAGCAAAAAAATCTTATGTAGCTGGAGCACAAGCTCCAAATATGACAGTGGCTAAAGAAATAGTAATAGATAAAGTTATAGACGACTCGGCCGATTAAGAATACGACGATGAAGACTAAAGAAAATAGGATATAACACTAAGCTGGGAGGTATAAAACTTCCAGCTTTTATTCATACTATTTTAAAAAATAAAATATTAGGATGGTGTACAGATGGAAGATGAACTTAAAGTAAAAGGTGAGAAGTTAAAGAAAGCTAAATATGAATTAGGCTTATTAACTACTTCTCAAAAAAATCTGGCTCTTTTAGAGATAAAAAATTCTTTATTAAAGAATACGAGGATAATATTAAACGCAAATAAAATAGATATAACTAAAGCCGTATCCGAAGGTATGAACGCATCATTAATAGATCGGCTAACACTTACAGAAAATAGATTAATAAAAATAGCCGAAAGCATAGATACGATAATCAAGTTAACGGATCCATCAGGTGTGATTATATCCGGTAAGGTGCTAGAAAGCGGATTGCAATTATTAAAGAAAACTGTGCCCCTTGGAGCCATTGCTATAATATATGAAGCTAGACCAAACGTTACCATAGATGCTACCATGTTGGCCATAAAATCTGGTAACGCAATATTGCTAAGAGGTAGTTCGAGTACAATAAATTCCAATAAGGCAATTGTGTTAGCGATCAAAGAAGGTTTAAGAAAATCCGAGGTAAGCGAGGACTGTTGCTTTTTAATAGAAGATACTCGACGAGAAGTGGTCCATGAAATTATAACTGCCAATGACTATATAGATTTAGTTATACCAAGAGGCGGTGCTCAATTAATTAACATGGTTGTAAAAAACGCCACTGTACCTACGATAGAAACAGGCGTAGGCAACTGTCATTTATACGTTGATAAGCAGACTGATTTAGAGATGGCATATGCTATTTTTGAAAACGGAAAAATGAGCCGACCATCAGTGTGCAACTCTTTAGAAACATTGTTGGTTCACCAAGACGTTGCTCAGCAATTCTTAACGATGGCCTACGAAAAATTACATGATAAGTTGCAATTTAGAGGATGCCAAAGGACTTGCGATATCATAGCCTGTGATTTGGCGACAGAAGAGGATTTTGAAAAAGAGTTTTTAGACTATATAATATCCGTAAAAATTGTAGATAATATAGATGATGCCATATTCCACATAAGAAAGTACTCATCCGGTCATTCGGAATCTATTGTTACGGATTGTTTGTCCTCATCCAATAAATTTACGACCGAAATAGATTCGGCCTGTGTGTATGTAAATGCATCGACCAGGTTCAGCGATGGTGGTGAGTTTGGCATGGGGGCCGAAATGGGCATTAGTACACAAAAAACTCATGCAAGAGGACCTTTTAGCATCAATGAGCTTGTATCCTATAAATATATAATAGAAGGAAATGGACAAGTTAGAAATTAAAAGACTAAGGGGTAATTGCAAGGGGGCTGTCGCATTAATAATTCCAAAAATAAAAAATCAACTGAAATTTGAATGTTTTCACATTTTCTTAGTTTTCAACAATATGGCAAATCTTTTTGTTTGAGGCCAACAAATTAGATATTCTTCCTATTTCACTGGAATCTACGAAGCGACAGCTCCAGGAGAACCTCTCAGTCAGCTTTGCTGACAGCTATCCTAAAAGGAGAGCCTTGGCCAACAACTTAGATATTGTTCTTACTTCACTAGAGCTTACGGGCAAACTTTTTTGCTTGAAAAAAAGGCTATCGTTTTAATGTGACAGCCCCTGTCACTCAGTGACTGAGAGATTGAGATGATTTTAAGGATGGAGATGACCGAAATATGTTAGATAAAGCGAGGAAAATTGTAATTAAGATAGGTAGTAATACAATTTCAAATTCTAAAGGTTTTATCAATGAACATTTTATTAAAAACTTGTGCGAAGAAGTTGCTTTCTTAAAGCAAAAGGGTAAAGAAATTATCATTGTAACAAGTGGAGCAAAAATATCTGGCATATCAGCAATCAATAAATGGTCCAGAAAATCAGATATAAACTACAAGCAAGCTTTATGCGCAATTGGACAAGTTCGACTACTAAATTCGTACGATAAATATTTTGCAGAATACGGTATTAATATCGGCCAAATATTGTTGACTCGAGATGATTTTTACGATTCGGATCGAATGCTAAATATTAGAAATACTTTATTCACCTTGATAGATGAAGGCGTAGTACCGATAATCAACGAAAATGATACAGTATGCGTAAAGGAATTAAAAATAGGCGATAACGATACTTTAGCAAGCTATACAGCTAAGTTATGGAATGCGGATTTATTAATAATATTAAGTGACATAGCAGGGTTATATAACAAGAATCCGAAAGAATACGCCGACGCTGAACTTATAGAACAGGTTACGGACATCGAGGATATAATCCGTCATACAGACACTAGCAATAAAACTAATGAGTTTGGGACCGGAGGCATTAAAACTAAACTAGAAGCAGCAAAAATATGTAATGACTATGATATAGACATGATTTTGGCCAGTGGCAAAGAAGAAGATGTATTATTAAAGCTTTATGAAAATACATTAAAATGCACTTGTTTTATTGCGGAAAATCACAGTTAGGCTCTATTAGGCTCTCCTTTTAGGAGAGCTGTCAGCGAAGCTGACTGAGAGGTTAGAGAACTGTTACAAAATGGCTGAGAGTTAGAGATACAAATTGACTGAGAGTTAAAGAGTGGTTACAAAGTGATTGAATGGTCGAAAGGTCAAAGAGCTGTAGAAATCAACACTGGATAATTGACAATAAGCTGAATATAATTTAAAATGAGGTAGACTATGATATATTTATGTTGTAGTCTATTTTTTTAACCAAAAATTTACTTTAACTTAAGGAGACAGGACATGGATAACTTAAAAGATCAAGTATGTGTAGTTTCGGGCGCATCCTCTGGAATAGGTAAAGAAGTAGCGAAGACGTTGGCCAGATTAGGTGCTACCGTTATGATATCGGCTAGAAGGACAGATAAGCTAAAAGAGACCGCCGAAGAGATAACAAGAGAAGGAGGGAAGTGCGAAGTATTTCCATGCGATTTCACCTCACCTTATTCTGTAGAAGCGTTAGTGTCTGTTACAAAGGCACATTATAAAAAAATAGATTTGTGGGTAAACGCAGCCGGAGCCAATAATGCTATGGGCCGAACCTGGGAAGTAAGCTATGAAGACTGGTTAGGCGAAGTAGATTCATTATTAAAGACTTGCTATGTCGGCACAAAATGCGCCATAAATGCCATGAAACCTCAAGGTTACGGAAGAATAATCAACTTTTCTGGTGGTGGTGTTTCTAATCCAGAAGCTTATAATAGCGCATATGCATGCTCAAAAACAGCCATAGTTAGATTTACCGAATGTGTTAATTTAGAATTGGAAGCTGAAAATATTCCAATTAAAATATTCGCATTTGCGCCGGGATTAGTAAGAACTCAGCGAAATATTGACTTGGTGAATAAGCCAGAAACTAAAAAATTTATGCCAGGTATCATCGATAAAATATTAAATGACACAGCTACACCTATCGAAAAACCGGCTAATTTTGTAGCAATGTTAGCTACAGGTCAGTTAGATGCATTATCCGGACACTTGCTCTCTAGCCATATGGATAAAGATAAATTAATTAAGGACCTAGAAAATATAAAAGCTAATAATCTGCATAAGATTACTGTAAAAGCGTAATTTGACTGAGGGGTCGACCAGGCTCCTCTTTCAGCAAAGCTGACTGAGGGGTTCTTATGGAATGATGACTACACAAAAGAGGGTTGTCGCACTAACAATCTAAAAATCAACTAAAATTTGAATTTTTACATATTTTTTTAGCTTTAAACAATATGGCAAAACTTTTTGTTTGAAACAAAACCTTTCGCTTATGATTTTATCGGTAATAGCTTCAAGGGGATGATTTCGGAATCTAGCCTAGCCATGATATAGAAGCTATGCATTCAAATTTGTATTTGCTAATGGATTCAAGGAGATGACTTCGGAATCTAACCATGACCATGATTGAGAGGTTAAAACGCAGTGACTAAGAGGTTGAGATGTTAGAAAAAGCATAATTGGATAAAAAATTAAATAAATACGATGGAATATTTTCAAGGACGAGGAAATATAATAAATTGACGTGCAAAATGATACTAAAAGCATAATTTGACAAAAAATATTAAGCATTATCTAAGGAGATAATAAGATGAAATATTATATTTCGAAGCAAGGTAGTGATAATAATTCTGGTAAAAATGAATCGGACGCATTTCTAACAATTAACAAAGCTGCGAAAATAGCGATGCCGGGCGATGAAATAATAGTACTAAGCGGTATATATAGAGAATGGATCAATCCGGAAAATGGCGGGAACAGCGATATAGAACGAATAACGTATACGGCCAAAGACGGTGATTTGGTTGTTATAAAAGGCTCGGATGAAATTAAGGGATGGCAGCATCTAGAGGCCGGAGTTTATTTTGTAGAATTAGATAATAAAATATTCGCTGATTTTAATCCATTCGCAGAAGAGTTGTTTGGAGATTGGTTTAAGTACCCAAAAATTCCAAAAATGCATTTAGGTACGGTGTACTTAAATGGTAAAGCCTTTTGCGAATTACGAAATTTAGATGAAGTCAAAGATTATACGACCGGTAGAAATGTAGTAGAAGATCCAAAGGCTTTTGGTAAACGACGCTATTTAGAAAAAGATGGTCCCTTTTATGGCTTCTTTGCTCAAGTAGACGCTGATAAAACGATTATTTATGCAAATTTTAATGACTTCAATCCGAATGAAGAACAGGTAGAAGTGAGCGTAAGAAAATGTTGTTTCTATCCTAAAAAAATTGGCCGAAACTATATAACTGTGAAGAATTTTACAATGTGTCATGGCTCCTCCGGTTGGGCACCACCAACTGCTGAACAACCAGCTATTATTGGGGCGAACTGGTCCAAAGGTTGGATCATAGAAAATAATATTGTCCATGATGCTAAATGCAGTGGTATTAGTATTGGCAAGGATTACCTTTCCGGCGATATGCTAAGCACCAAAACTAAGCAAAAATCTGGATACCAATTTCAATTAGAATCCGTTTTTGCAGCATTAAAATTAGGCTGGTCCAAAGAAACTGTAGGATCACACATTATCCGAAATAATACAGTTTATGACTGTGGCCAAAATGGTATTGTCGGACACATGGGTTGCGCTTTCAGCAAAATATATAACAACCATGTCTATAATATCGGAATAAAACGAGAATATATCGGTTGCGAAATAGCCGGAATAAAGTTTCACGCACCGATAGATACCCAAATATATAATAACAGAGTTCATGATACCGTCTTAGGGCTATGGTTGGATTGGCAGACCCAAGGCTTGCGAGTAAGTTCGAATTTATTATATAAAAACGCTAGAGACATGGTTATAGAAGTAAGCCATGGACCAACAATAATCGATAACAATATTTTTGGCTCAAAAGGGAATATAGGTTATATTTCTCAAGGTACTGCATACATCCATAACTTGTTTTGCGGAACTATGGCAAATGGCGATGTGTTAGATCGAGCCACACCGTACCACCTGCCTCATTCTACATGGGTAAGCGGATACGGATTCGTATACAGTGGCGACGATAGATATTACAACAATATTTATGTAGCACCTCCGAAAAATCCTAACCAAAATGAAAAAATGTTCTCGGGTACCAAGCCGATGGATAAGTTTACGAATAGTCTAGAAGAATATTTTGAGAGCATTCATCAAAAAGATTTTGAATCTATAGATCTGGAAAAGTTCGATCAGACTCCGTATCCGGTTTATGTAGATGGGAATGTGTATTATAATGGGGCCGAAGCTTTTAGTAACGAAGAAAATAATCATGTGGATTTAAATTATAATCCGCAAGCGAAAATAATAGAAGAATCCGGTGACGTGTATTTAGAAATTGAATTGCCTCCAGAGACTTTTAATGTAAATACAAAACTATACGGAACAGAAAATTTAGGCAAAACTATTCTCGTCAATGCTATCTTCGATGATCCGGATGCTAACATGCTACATATAGATAAAGATTATTTCGGCAACGTTAGATCGCAACAGCCAACCATTGGCCCATTGGAAGATTTAAAAGTCGGTAAAAATAGAATCAAATTGACCTAGAAGATTGCCACATTATACCTGGATAAACAAGTATTGATTTATATCCAAATGTGGAGATAATAAGACATTATAATATCTTAATTGAAAAATTTATGATAAGAGCAAAAACGTAACTTAAAATATTTGAATGATTGAAAAAGGAGATTAAATCATGAGTCATAAACATGCAACAGATTTTTTTAAGTTAGAATCAGGCCCAGCGGAAGGGCCAAAAAGTCATACAGAAGGCCGAGTTATTATGGAGTTTAGTAATTTAAATTGGAAAATGGCTAAAATGAGAATTGGCCAAGGTATAGAAGAGGGCATTCATTTATTAAAAAGTGAACTATCCGGAAATAACTTTAGCTGGAATCAAGGAAAAGTGCCCGGAGATGTTTATACCGATCTATATTTAGCCGGCGAATTGGAAGATCCGCATTTTGGAAGAAATATGCATAAAGCTAAATGGGTTCAAGAATACGAGTGGTGGTATAACTACGCTTTTAATATTGACCAAAGTTTTGGCGGCAAAAATATAACGTTATCATTTGAAGGCGTAGATTATTCTTGTGAAGTATGGTTCAATCAGGAATATTTAGGCAAGCATGAAGGAATGTTCTCTAAATTTGAGTTTGACATAACAGATTTAGTAAACTGGACTACACCGCCAACACCAGTAAATTTATTAACAGTAAAACTAAATCCGCCACCGAAGAATCAAAGAAATATAGCAGGATTAAAGCACAACTTTTCCGGCGATTATTTAACAGGACTAATACCGTTTGGAATATGGCAACCGGTTAAGATTATTGGTACGGAGAAAGTTAAAATAGATAATTACCGAGTAGAATACGAACTAGATGGTAAGAAGGTAAATGTGGCTTTACAGGTAAATGCGGATACGTTTGCAACTGTAAAAAATGCGAATTTAGTTGTAAGATATTTAGATGAAGGCAAAGAAATAATAAAAGTAAAAAAAGAAATAAACTTTAATAGAGGTCGAGAGTTAACGAAGCATATACAATTTTCAATAGAAAATCCGAAGTTATGGTGGCCGGCTGGAATGGGCGATCCGTTTTTATATGATATAGAGATCTCGATAGTAGAGCAAGGACGAGTTTTAGATAAAATAGTGGAAAAGACAGGAATTAGAACAGTGAAGTATAGTTTTAATCCGGGATTTACACATGATGAAGTGGAGTTTCCGTGGACACTAAATATAAATGACAAACCAATGTTCATGAGATCAGCATGTTGGACGCAACCATCCTTTTTCTATGGAAGGAACAGCAAAGAGAAGTACGAGTACTTTTTGGAGAAAGCAAAAGAAGCGAATATAAACAATCTGAGGTTTTTCGGATGGCATCCAGTAGAAACGAGAGATTTTTATGATATATGCGACCGATTAGGGATAACCGTGTGGACGAACTTTGCATTTGCGACGCAAGAATTCAGATCGGACAGAGCATACTTGGATAAGGTAACAAAAGAAGTTATATCGATAGTAAGAGAGAGGCGAAATCATCCAAGTACAGTGATGTGGATGGGTGGAGAAGAAGTGTATTTTACGGAAGCGCATGTACACAGTCACAATCGAGAGTTAATGGAAATGATAGGCGACTTAACGAGATCGATGACAAACGTGCATTACGCCGACGCATCACCATTAAGCTCAAGAGAAGGCGTAAGGATGGGTTATAAGCCGAAAGACTCCAAGCATGCAAACTCTCATTATTACGCAGCGGGCGCAACATTTATGGAAGATTTCTATCCGACTTTAGATGTAGCTGTAGTTCCGGAATTAACGGCTGCCTCCTCGCCGAATGTAGAAAGTCTGAAGAAGTTTATACCAGAAAATGAACTATGGCCATTAGGCAAAAGTTTTGGATATCACATGGCGGATTTACATGTATTACAAAATCTAAACTACGAAGTTCATGGTAGTATAGGTATGGATTCCTTAGAACAATTTGTAGAATATACGCAAGTAGCCCAGGGAACGATAGCACAATTTGCGTTAGAGCATTTTAGAAGACAGAAGCCACATGTAAGCATGGTAGCGTTGTGTCACTTTAACACAAATTGGCCTATCATAAAATGGGATATCGTTGACTATTACGGACAAAAAAAGCGTTCATTTGATTATGTAAAGAGAGCATATAATCCGATTCTACCATCCTTAGAATTTAAGAAGCGTAGATATGATAATGGAGAAACTTTCAAAGGTCAGCTATTTGTAATTAATGATTATTACAAAAAATACAATGACGTAGATTTAGAATATCAAGTTTTAGATAATGATGGTAACGAACTTTTATCCGGTTCGATACGCATAGACGTAGGCGAGAACGTGTCCGAAGGATATGACTATATTAAGTTTGACATCCCGGAAAATTGGAAAGGATTCTTCTATATTAAGTTAGCATTAAAGCAAAATGGCGAGCTAATAATGGATAACGAATATAGATTATTAGTAGATAATCAAGAGAGAGCAAAAGAAGAAGCGAAAAAATTATATTTAAAAATGCATGAATGGCGCAAAGAGTTTGGAAAAGGATATTATAGGTATTTCCCAGAAATGTTTGAGGATCTGTAAAAGAAACAATTCGAAAAATAAATAATAGTAGGTTATTGACTCTCTTAGAAAAATAAGAGAGTCTTTTTTGTACTAATAATAGACGAGATTAGCATAAGATACTGAGAGGTTACAAAAGGAGGGAAAATAAAAAATGTATATTTTAGAAGCAAGAAATATAAGTTTTGAAGCGAGTGGTAAGCGAATTTTAGAAAACATATCAGCCAAAGTAGAAAAGGGTGATTGCATATCGATAGTAGGTCCATCTGGAAGTGGAAAGAGTACATTTTTAAAACTATGTTCGTACCTAATAAATCCGGCCGCAGGAGAACTGTATTACAAAGAGCAGCCATTTAGTACATATGAGCCAACCGAATTAAGACGAGTAATAAGTTACAGCACACAAGGAGCTTATTTATTTGGCAACACAGTCCGTGAAAATTTAGAATTTCCGTATATCGTAAATAACACTCTTATCGATATACCATGGATATTGAAGACAATGGATGCATTCGGTCTAAATGAATCCATTATAAATAAGAATGTAGCATCGTTATCCGGTGGTGAGAAACAAAGAATCTCGCTGATTCGCAATCTTGCTCATAAACCGGCCATTCTTTTGTTAGATGAAGTTACGTCCGCCTTAGATTCGGACAGCTCAATAATGGTTGAAAACCACATTAAAAAATTGGCCGAATCAGGGACTACCGTATTGTGGATCACCCATGATCAGGAGCAAAGTAGCCGAATTTTTGATAAGAGAATGAATTTTTTAAATGATGGAGGGTATATAAATGTCTATATTTTCATTGATGATAGCATCGTTATTAGTATTGATACCAATTTTTATATCTATTAAAGAAGGATTGGGCTTAGACAAAAAAATTGTAATTAGTGTTGTCCGAGCCGTTATTCAGTTAACTATAGTTGGGAGCATATTGCAAGTAATATTCGGCTTCGAACATGTTTTGGTTACGCTGGCCTTTGTAGCCTTTATGATTTTTAACGCATCGATTAATGTTGTAAAATTAGCACAGATTCGCAACCAAATTCTCATCAATTATCTCGGCATCGGATGCGGTACGCTAATAACAATTTCAGTTTTAATCTTAGCCAAAATAATAAGTTTCGAAGCAGACGAAATAATTCCGATTTGCGGCATGATAATAAACAATGCAATGGTCGCTGTTTCCATAACGTACAGGCAAATGCAAACTGGATTTATCGATAAAAGAGAAGAAATCGAAACAAAATTATCTTTGGGTGCCCCAATAAAGCTAGCGTCCAAAGAACTGATTAAAAGATGCTTAATGTCCGGTATGCTACCCACTATCGATGCCGCCAAAGTCCTTGGTATCGTGGCTCTTCCTGGTATGATGACCGGTCTTATCTTGGCCGGTTCAGCTCCGTTAGAAGCGATAAAATATCAGATTATGGTTACTTTTATGTTGATATCTACGACTAGTATCGCCACTTCAATCGTGACTTTTTGCAGTTATAAAATGTTTTTCAATAAATTTAAGCAACTGGATATTAAATAATCAATAAATATATTGAAAACGATGAAATAATGTGATAATATAATAATAGTATAGCTTAAACAAGACTTTCTTTATTGATTATGTATATAGATTTGTATAGTCAAGCGAAGTATATCGTAATAAGATTACAATGAGGTAACAGAGCACTTATAATCGTATGTCAATTGACTAATAATTTAAAGTCGAGCGTGAAAGTTTAACAAATAAATGATATGTACATATTGTATTTTTACAGTTTTATTTTACGAAGCCTTCCTCTTTGAGGAAGGTGGTTGCGAAGCAGACAGATAGAGTTAGGCGAATATGACTGAGAGGTTAAGGGGTATCAGCTAAAAGGATAATTTTTAGATTGTTAGTGCGCCAGCCCTTGTTATGTAGTGACTGAGAGGTTAAGGAGGACAATTGAATGAAAATTAAAAAGTTTGTTTATTTAACATTAGTCTTTGGAATGCTAACCGGTTGTTCAGCAGAAGAGCAAACAACTGAAGTAAATTCAGAGAAAATTGAAACAACAATACCTGAAGAAAAAGAAGAAGTTAAGGAGCCTGAAGTAGTGGAAGAATCGGCTCGTGATTTAGGTGGTATGAAGATTACTATCGGATCCTGGACAGATGTTATAGAACCGGAAATAAAAGCTAGCGCTCAAGAAGAAGCACTTTGGGAATATCGAAATGAAATGATGGAAAAACACAATTTTACCATCGAACAAAAAGCTGTAGCAAAATGGAATGGCACTTTAGAACTTATGTCTACTTCAACCATGGCCGGGGACCCAGCAGCACATGTTTTTCATTTATTTACAACCTTTGTCCCAACAGCTATCAACAGCAATCTATGTTATGATCTGGCCACTTTGGATTCTATCGATTTAAATTCGGACAAATGGGATAGTATCGTAGAAGAAGTGACGAGTAGAGGCGATAGTACATACGGAATATTTCCGCTTCAGCAACCAACAATAGGTATATTTTTTAATAAGCGATTATTTGAAGACGTAGGATTAGATGGAGATTTATTATATGACTTGCAGGCAAGTGGTGAATGGACATGGGAAAACTTCGAAGAAATTTGCGATAAGCTAACCAGAGATTTGGATTCAGATGGAATAAATGATGTGTACGCAATTAACTCTTTACCAAATAGATTCTATATGATTGCACCATTATCCAACGATGCTAGATATATATCATTTGAAGACGAAAAATTTGTAGGACAATATAATAACAAGGAAACGGTAGAAGCCTTTGAGTGGGTGACAGAATTTTTATCTGGTTCTTATGATTTATATCCGGAAAATTGGAAAGGACAAGAAGAGTTATTTACAAGTGGTAAAGTAGCAATGTATATAGGCGATCATCACAACGTTATGCAATTTCAGGAAATGGAAGACGATTTTGGATTTGTAACATTTCCGAAAGGGCCGAACGCCAAAACCAATTCTTTCTCATCCGTAGCGGATTGCTGGTTAATTCCAAACACTTTTAGTAAAGAAGAAGCAGAAAATATAGCGTTCGCTTTAGATATTTGGTCGAATCCAGCGCCGGGTTATGATGGGGCAGAAGATTGGAAACTTTCGGAGTATAAATTGTTTAGGGATGAAAGGGCCGTAGATGAGACTTTAGCATTGGCTCGTAAAGATGGCGTAAGGAAATTCGATTATCATTTTGCTATGTCCGGATTTGATTTGGCAGCATTTTATAATCCGCTAACAAGAAATGGGATGAGTGTATCAGAAGGATTAGAAAGCGTTCAGGGTATCTGGGATGCGGCCATAAATAAAGCAAACGGCGAGCAATAAAACTAGGAGGCTGTCGCTCCGTAGATTCCATCGAAGTAGAAACCATATCTAAGTTGTTGGCCAAGGCTCTCCTTCTAGAATCATAGGCGGGAACTTAAGAATCTTAGTCATAAAATTGCGGGGAAGCGGTGCCTCCTCCGTCTTTACAACATTGCAGGGAAGTGGTGCCTCCCTTCGGGAGGGAGAAAGCGTGCCTTTAAGTTTCCACTAGTTTCAAGGGAAGTGGCCCTTCTCCCCTTTCAGGTGAGCTGTCAGCGAAGCTGACTGAGAGGTTAGGGGCTGATAACTGCTGATTGAGATGTTATAAAGAAGTTAAAGTTAAAGTAAAAATCCCCTCCATTTTTTTGGAAGGGATTTATTTTTTTACTGTTCACGTTGATCCAAAAAGTTTGCTATAACCATTGGATCGGCTAAACTATGAGGATGATGATTACATCCGGGCTTTACTATATACATATGCGGTAGATCATTCTTTCGGCAGAAATTTACTAATATACTAGCATTTTCGTTTATTGGGACAACCGTGTCTGAGTCGCCAGCAACAATAGCTAGCGGTATTTTGTGCTTTATTAAAAATTCTAATTTGTCTAGTGGATTAGATTTGAATTTAAATACGTTATAAGTGTGTAAATCATAACACTTCAAACATTTGTGATAGTCTGTTCTAGATCCTGTACCATTAAATAAACCGCCTGGCCAGCTTTTTATATCTAAGACTGGTGCATCCAAATAGATGGAGTCTACATAATTTGCATATTTTTCGGCAAAGTTCATAGCATACAATGCTCCTCTGCTAAATCCAAATAAGATCACTTTTTTATTAAGCGAAAATTTGGATGTTATCATTTCATAAAAATCATTCATGAGTTCTACAGCCTCCGGTGATCCATATAAATTTGGTATTTTATAGTAAGCTAAATAATAGCCTCTATTTAACATTTCTATGTCGACTGTGTCAAATCCACCTAAAAATTCTGTTCTCCAAATCCATTTAGAATCCTTTAGCATTACTTTTGGTTTGATCAAGAAAGCCTCTCTTTCTTTGTATATGAATGATTTTACTTCAAATCCATGATAATAATTTCCTTTAATATTTTTCATTAAACATTAATCCTCCTTTAAAAATTTTAGTATGCTTTCTATGATTTCATTTTGTTCTTCTATCTAGGACAAAATGGCTAGTAATTCTCTGAATTGTTTAACATAAAGACCAAACTGAGCATTGCTATCACCTTGAATTAGAGTTTAAAAATTTTAGAGTGGTTTTTATGATTTCATTTTGTTGATCTATCGGTGATAAAATGGCCGGTAGATCTCCAGATTGATCTCCATAAAGACCGAATTGAGCATGGTTACCACCTTTGATGAGATGAAAAGTAGTATTTTGGGGCAAATATTTTTTGTTTGAAAGTATATCTTCAATGGTAGCCAAACCATCTAGTTCTGCGTAAATGCTAAGGACGGATAAATCTGCTATTTGAGAAAGATCATTATTTTTATTTGTGTAAGATGCTAATAAAATTAAGCCTTCTATATCTTTATCTTTGTAGTTATTTTTAGTAAACATGGCAGCACTAACGCCACCCATGGAATGACCGACTAAATACCAGCGTTCTATATTAGGGAATTCGCTCATCACTTCGCCGGCTTTATTGCTATCAAATATGGATAAGTTCAAGTTTACCTTCAATGTAGTTACTAAATATCCGGCCGTTGCTAATTCACTAGCATAATAAGAATAAGCTTCCGGTTCAACTAAGGCTCCTGGATATATAATTAGGCCGATATTTTCTTTGTTTTTGTTGGGCATATACACCAAGCTTCCGTTTTCTAATGTTGATGTACTAATTGTACAATATAGCGGTAAATCCGTTGAACTATAAAATGAATAAGTATTATTTAGCCATAGAAAAATATATAGGCTACTAAATACTAATGCAGATATAAA
>LNZM01000005.1 GCA_002007295.1 Candidatus Epulonipiscioides saccharophilum
GCTGCTTTTTTGTCCCCAGAGTGAAAAAGGATTCTGCAGAGCCTTTTCCTCATATCAGACAATCTCAGACAATTAAAGACAATCTAAGGCAAATTTGTGATAACTGGCTACATAAATACATTTGATTTATTTGATTAGTAGGCCAAACACTTTTTATATAAATGTAGTCATATTGGAATGGGATTTCACAGTAGGCCTCTGATCATCCTCAACATGCCAGCTACCTTTAAGTGCTTCTCATTAAAAAAGTGCATGGGGAAGATTCTGTATTTCTGTTGAAGAAAAATCTCACCTTGTTGAGCTCCCTAAACACCTTTCTCATATTGTACTGATCCTTCCTGTGTCTGAAGTGCAAAGCGTCTATGACTAAAATCTGCCTCTTCAGCCGTTTCCACTCGTCTCTGCAAAGATCAGATCAAACACCAATTACATCCACATCAAAGGCTGTTTATTCGATCATTCACCAATTTGGGCATCATCTTTGATTGTGAAAACAAGCTTCCTCCAGCTTCAACTCTTGGTTAAAGTCCAGTCCTACCTCCCACATAAGGACTTCGTTTTTACATCTGTCATACAAGTTGGAGTTGAAGTTGAAGATACAATTTATGGGCTTCGTACCTTTGGAGCTGCTCTTCATGAGGACCTGTCCACTCAAAACTGTCCCTGAAACCGGAGTAACTGCTGAACTGCTGAGAACCTGAGACAGGGACACAAAACACTCTGTGATACTAAAGTTATCCAAGTTCCTGTTGTTTAATCAACTCGACTGATAAATTCATTCTTACCTGTGATGATCAGACACTCGTTGTCCTCAAGTTTCTCTGTGAAGAGGCGCGACACAATGAGCTCTGGATTTATGAGGAACAGAATCTCCTCCTGCACCAGACCAGAGCTCAGAACACCTCCACCTATCCAGCTGGAGGCAAAATCAACCTGAAAACACACAAAAGAAAGAACTATAAAATCTGTAGTTGGAGAAAAAATTCAGTTAATAAATCCGGCAAATGAAACAGCACATCAAATGAAATTACTGTTATTAAATGAAGATATGCGATCCAACAATGTTGGTTCATGCCGGTTTTATGTTAGTGATCATAAAGAGCAAATGCAGGATATGGCTAAAATGTTTTTAGGATATGAAACGCCAAATGTTATAGAAATCGATATTGAAAACTATTAACAAATGATTTACTCTATCCGTCAGCTTCGCTGCCACCTTCCTCAAGAGGAAGGCTAAGTGATCAACTATTACAACTGAGGGTTTCTTATGGAGTTGTCGTCCCGTAATCATTTTTTGACGAAGCCTCTATTCAAAGTTTAATGAAACGAAAAAACGAGCTAACCTTTTTGGGTACGCTCGTTTTCTAATTTTTTGGGTTGTTAGTGCGATAGCCTCTATATTTTTATTCTACAGCCAATTTAACCATGGCTATGGCACCTTCTTTGGTTTCGTTACCGCATAAAAATCTGGCAGGATGACAAAATACACAACCTTTAATTCCGGTTACTTCATCCAATTCTGCATCTGATTTACCGGCCCATTGCTCCGGCAAATATTTTCGTGCTTCGAAACTGTCTTCGAACCGCTGAACATTTTGTACCATCCATCTACCTGATAAATCCTTATATACTACGAACAAAACATCTTCGGCCTTATCCAGAGCTATTAATGCTTTCTTAAAACTTATTTTTTTATCGAAGATTAAATAATGCGTTTTAGCCGGATTTTGCTCTTTTAGATGTTCTTTTATATAATTAAAGTCATCAAAATATCTGACTTCTTTCTCCACAACATATTTTAATATTTTTTTAGCTAACTCTACGGCTTCAAAAAATCCTTTGTCCACGGTTTCTTTTGTAGCATCAAACGGTATGAATACATCTACCATTCTCGATGCGGTAAATATATTATAATCGGATTTGATTATATCTATCCCATTGTCGCTAGCATCGATTAAGGTTATGAAATCTAATGCTACCGTGTCTTTTATTTGTGTTATTTGCTCTGTTGTCAACTTACATTTGGCAAAATTTTTCTCAATATATGCTACGCCAAAATCTTGCCACAGCAACCCAAATGCACAGTATGGAATGCCATCGGCTCGTAATTTTTTATTCACATTATGATGATCATATTTTCCTCCGCCAACGTCTGCTACTATGTCACAGGCATTATATTTTTGCGGATCTCTTGTCCTAATTACTGTTAAATCCTCATATATTCCTTGCATCAAAGCTGTAGAAAATACGTCGTCTGCGTGAAATATTCCACTGTGTACTGCCATTGTTTTCATAATATCCTCCATTTTATACGATTCGTTTAAATAATTTTTCTATATCTGATTTCTCTAAGCTAATTAAAGTTGGTCGGCCATGCGGACAGCTATATGGATTTTCTAAACGCAATAAATCTTTTATTAATTCTTTTGACTCTATTTTGGAAATTTTGTTGTTCCCTTTTATAGCAGCTTTACATGCCATACTTATTATTTTTTCCTCTTTGATGAAAGACATACGTTTGCTACGTGTTAAATCGTCTAAGAAATTTATAGCCTCTTTGGCGGTCATAGCTTTATTAAAAATAAAAGGCACGCCATTTACAACAATATCTAAACCTGAAGAAGTGTCCAACGCAAATCCAAGTTGTGTTAATATAGATATTTTTTCTAAAATAATTGAGAATTTTAGCGGACTCGGTTTAAATGTTATCGGATATAGCAACTGTTGTGAACTGATAGTGTCTTCTGTAAATTCGGATAGCAATTTTTCGTACATAATCCTTTCATGAGCAGCAT
This sequence comes from Candidatus Epulonipiscioides saccharophilum, assembly GCA_002007295.1. Lineage (GTDB taxonomy): Bacteria > Bacillota > Clostridia > Lachnospirales > Cellulosilyticaceae > Epulonipiscioides > Epulonipiscioides saccharophilum. The sequence continues at coordinate 2,796 of LNZM01000005.1, forward strand.
GCTGATCCATCAACAAAACTGTATCACCATATTTAATCATCCAATAAGTCTCAAATAATTGACCTAAAATAAAGTAATCCAAGCCTTCAATGGGTGCAGTTTTTTCTTCTGCTAACTTATCATTCGTGGCCGTCACTTTATTTTCTGCTAACTTATCATTCGTGGCCGTCACTTTATTTTTTGCTAACTTATCATTCGTGGCCGTCACTTTATTTTCTGCTAACTTATCATTCGTGGCCGTCACTTTATTTTCTGCTAACTTACCATTCGTGGCCGTCATTTTATTTTCTGCTAACTTATCATTCGTGGCCATCATTTTGTTTTCCGCTAACTTATCATTCGTGGCCGTCACTTTATTTTCTGCTAACTTATCATTCGTGGCCGTCACTTTATTTTCTGCTAACTTATCATTCGTGGCCATCATTTTGTTTTCCGCTAACTTATCACTCATAGCCGTCACTTTATTTTTTGTTAACTGATCATTATTGGCCATTACTTTGTCTAGTATTAACTTATCAGTATTGGATAAAGATTTAGTAGAAAGTAAAGTATTAGAATTTTTTAATAAATATGCTCGATTGGATAACTCTTCAACATTATACAAAGATTTCACATTATTTTGTCCTACATCTGTATCTTTTAACTGTTTATGCTCTAAATTATAATTTGCATTATATAGAGCCACACTTGGCTCTGAAGCATAATCGAATAATTTGGAATATCCGGCCATTACAGTGCTGTAAACTGAAGGTTTATCCTTATTATAGTTGTATTCATTTACTGTCTCTTTTAGTTCCACATTATTCGGTTTTATATTATCCGGTTCTATCTTATTCGAATATATCTTATTTGGATCTATCTTATTCGAATCTATCTTATCCGAATCTATCTTATTCGAATCTATCCTATCCGGATCTATCTTATTCGAATCTATCTTATTCAAATTTATTTTATTTGGATCTATTTTATTTTTAGATTGCTTAAATAAGTCTTTAAACTTAATTTCATCTTGTTTATCAGCAATATTTGATTCAATTAATTTAGTTTGTTGATTGGTATGCTTGTTTATAGGATTGGCCTTAAGATTAATTGCAGAATCGATAGAATTAGCAATTTTCGGATCTATCCTAGCTTCCTTGGATTTGGAGCGATTATAATCTTTAAATTGTGGCATTAAGCTATTTTCGATAAAAGTATTTTTGACTGCATCGATAATGAGGTTTTGAATAGCCTCATCATCTTTAAAACGAACTTCTAGCTTAGCCGGATGAACATTAATATTTATCTCAGTTGGTGGCACCTGTATATATAAGATAGCAACCGGAAATTTTTTGGACATAATTAACGTTCTATATGCTTCTTCTAGGGCATAATTTAAAATTTTATTTTGTATATACCTACCATTGATAAAAAACAATTCCATATTTCTACTACTTTTAGCTAAAGTCATCTTACCTATGCGACCATAGAGCATGGCATTATTTAGTTCGTAGTTTAACGGAATGGTTCCCATAGCTATTTCTTTACCATAAATATTAAAAATAACTTCCTGTATATCGCTATTACCTCTTGTTTGAAAAATAAGCTTTGAATCTTTAACATACTTAAAGGCTATATTAGGATGAGATAAAGCTAGTTTGTAGATTATATCGGTAATTTGAGCCGCTTCTACACCACTAGATTTTAAAAATAATTTACGGGCCGGTATATTAAAAAAAAGATCCTTAATGATAAAGGTAGTACCTGTTGTAGCAGCTATTGGTTTGGACAAGGTAACAATACCAGCCGAGATATTTATAAGTTGCCCAATTTGGTTCTTTATATTTTTACTAATTAATTCTACTTTTGAAACAGAGTTAATACTTGCTAGGGCTTCACCACGAAAGCCCATACTGACTACAGTTTCTAAATCTTTGGCAGTTTTAATTTTACTAGTACTGTGTTTAACAAAAGCTAATTCCATTTCTTCGGGCAGAAAACCTTCACCATTGTCAGTCACTTTAATGAAGTCTATACCGCCATTTTTTATTTCTACGCTTATGCTAGTGGCTTTGGCATCCATACTGTTTTCAACTAATTCTTTTACTATCGAGGCTGGCCTGTCTACCACCTCTCCAGCAGCAATTTGATTAATGGTTAACGAATCCAAAATAGTAATCATGTTGCTACCTCCTTTAAAATAAATTAAGCATTCACTAATGATTGATTTAAAATATTCTATTAGTTTTTATTGCTTTTCTAGGTGTTAAATCCAAAATAAATTAAGCATTCACTAGTAATGATTGAAAATATTTTATAGTTTCTATGGCTTTTCTAGGTGTTAAATTCAAAATAAATTAAGCATTCCCTAATGATGATTTAAAGTATTCTATTAGTTTCTATTGCTTTTCTGGGTATTAAATCCAAAATAAATTAAGCGTTAACTAGTAATGATTGAAAATATTCGATAGTTTCTATTGCTTTTCTAGGTGTTAAGTCCATAATGTCTATACTACCCAACTTCTCGGTCATAGCTTTGTAATTACTTGCTTCGACAGAATCTACTACCGGATAGAATTTTTCGCTACCATTTGTGTCTACGACGTTAATTACATCGATTACGTCTTCTATGTCGTCCATATTGTTAACCATAGATCTGTTTTTCATATCTAATTTTTGTAATATCTCATTAGCTCTGTAGATGACATTAGTTGGTAATCCGGCTAATTTTGCAACTTCTATACCAAAACTTTTGCCAGCTATACCTTCTTCTATCTTGTGCAAAAATATTAAATCATCCTTTGTTTGCTGAATCGTTGCTTTATAATTTTTTATATTGCCTCTAGTACTAACCAATTTGGGTAATTCATGATAATGAGTAGAAAATAAAGTTTTAGCCGCAATCTTGCTAGTTGATACATATTCTATTATGGCTTGAGCGATACTTAGACCATCTAGAGTACTTGTACCCCGGCCTATCTCGTCTAGAATTAGAAGACTATCAGAAGTTGCATTAGTTAGAATATTGGCTACTTCGTTCATTTCTACCATAAAAGTACTCTTACCTGTTACTAAATCATCGGAGGCTCCTATACGTGTAAATATTTTATCGACTATTGTTATTTGAGCTTCTTTGGCCGGTACATAGGATCCTATCTGGGTCATTAACGTTATTAAAGCTACTTGTTTCATATAGGTGGATTTTCCGCCCATATTAGGCCCTGTTATTAATAAAATTTGCGAATCTTCATGGCCTAAATGTGTGTCGTTTACTATAAATAGTTCGGCTCCTATTATCTTTTCTGCTACCGGATGTCGTCCCTCTAAAATATTTATTTCTCCGTCTTCTATTAAAGTAGGGCATGTATAGTTATTTTCTCTTGCTAAAACCGCCAAAGACATGTAAGCATCTAATTTTGCTATCTGTCTAGATGTTTCTATTACTCTATTGGTATTCTTAGCTATTCGGGCGACAATATCTAAATATAATGCTTGCTCTAAATTATTAAGTTGCTCTTTTGCATTCAAAATCTTTTCTTCTAGATTTTTTAATTCTTCTGTAACATATCTTTCGCAATTACTTAGTGTCTGCTTTCTAATATAATTATCTGGTACCAAATTTTTATTTGCATTAGTTACCTCAATAAAATAGCCAAAAACTCTATTGTATTTTATCTTTAAATTTTTAATACCCGTTCTTTCTCTTTCTTGCTCCTCTATATTTTGGAGTGCATCTTGACTATTTTCCTGAAGACCTCTTAATTCATTTACTTTCGCATTATAAGTCCTCTTTATTATCCCACCTTCTGTTATATTTGTAGCCGGTTCGTCTTCTATAGCATTGTGTATTAATTGGTGGATATCTTCTAATGTATCTAAATTTTCAGACATACTATAAATTTCTTGACTTGCTCCGTAGTGTAACAAAGATTTTATATTTGTTAAATAGGATATTGATTCTTTAAATGTTACTAAATCCTTCGGAAAACACATTCTATAGCCTACTTTAGCCATAAATTTTTCTAAATCAGATATATATTTAACAGTGTTAGATAAATCTTTATATAAGAACGTGTCCTGAATTAGGTTTGATATAGCATCCTGCCGCCTTAGTATATGCTGTTTATCGATTAACGGCTTTAATATCCAATTTTTTAGCTCTCGCTTACCCATTGGTGTTATAGTATTATCTAATACGTTAAATAAGGATCCTTTTTTTGCTTTATCCTTCATTGTCTCAATAAGCTCAAGACTGCGAACAGTTTCAATGCCCATTTGGACATAATTGTTAATGTTATAAAGCTCAATTGTTTGTAAATGTTCTAAAACCGTTCCCGATGTTTGAATTAAATAACGTAAAAGGGCGTATGCACAAACGACTAATATATCGCTACGGAGTGGCAATTTGTGTCCAAAATGTTTTTCTAATTCTATTAACGAATCATTTACCGTATTTTTCTCGTCTGGATCCAACTGAAGTAAAGCATTACATTCTTGGACTAAAAACTTTTCAACTTTTGTACCCTGAACTTGACTGTTTATTAAACATTCAACTGGCATATATTTAGCAATTTCATCAATTACTTTTTTTTCATCATCTTCTAGTTGAGTTACTTTCCATTGACATGCTGATGTATTGCAAAAACTTAGAGCATAACTATGGTCTATTTTTGTTACAGAGGCGATATACTGATCATTCAAGCTTTCTAAATTGGTGCCGGGAGTAACAATCCTGACTACTTTTCTTTTTACAATACCTTTTGAATTTGAATTAGCAACTTCCATTTGTTCACAGATGGCAACTTTATAACCCTTTTCACTTAATCTATTGATATATACTTGGACACTATGATGAGGTACTCCGCACATAGGTGGAGAATCTTCACCAGCATGTCTTTTGGTTAAAGTAAGGTCTAATTCTTTCTGTGCAATATTTGCGTCTTCAAAAAATACTTCATAAAAATCACCTAATCTAAAAAATAAAATACAATCTTGATATTCTTTTTTTAGTTCAAAATATTGCTTCATCATCGGTGTCATTTTGTCATTCATCTCTTTTCTATCTTAAATATCTTATATTAAATCACCAATCAAATAATGTGTCTTCGCACTGATTATTTTTACATTTACAAATTGGCCAATAAAATTTGATGCATCATTTACATGTACATGTACTAATATTCCTGTGTCTGTCCGTCCACTTAGCATCTGAGTATCATTCTTGCTTGTTTCTTCTAGTAAAATTTCATATTTCTGGCCTACTTGGTCCTGCATAAAGTTAGCCGAAATATTATTTACTGTTGCGACTAACTGATTAAATCGCTCTTTTACTACTTCTTCACTTACTTGGTTTGTCATACTTGCTGCCGGCGTACCTGTTCTTTTAGAATATATAAAGGTAAACGCACTTAAAAATTTTACTTCCTCCACTACAGATAATGTATCCTGAAAATCTTGGTCCGATTCGCCCGGGAAACCTACTATTATATCTGTCGTTATAGTAGCATTCGATATTCTACTCTTAATTTTTCGGACTAAATCCAAATATTCTTCTCTAGAATAGACTCTATTCATCCGCCTTAAAATGCTATCGCTTCCAGATTGGATCGGCAAATGAAGACCCTTAGAAATATTATTATGTTTGGCTATTACTTCTATCAACTCATCACTAAAATCTTTCGGATGAGATGTCATAAACCTAATCCGCCTTAAACCGTCTATAGTAGCTAACCGTTCTAATAAATAACTAAAGGTAGGTTTATCATCCAGGTTTTTGCCGTAAGAATTTACATTTTGGCCAAGAAGCATAATTTCTTTAACACCATCGTTTACCAAAGTCTCCACTTGTTCGCATATATCATCTACGGATCTACTACGCTCACGGCCCCTAACATAAGGAACAATACAGTAGGTACAAAAATTATTGCAACCATACATTATATTAACACAAGACTTAAATGCATGTTTTCGAATACTCGGCAAATCTTCCACAATATCCTCATGGGTTTTCCAAATATCAATTATGTTCTGTCCGGTTTCAATCCTAGCTTGTAAAAGCTCTGGCAATTTATATATGTTATATGTTCCGAAAATGATATCAACGAATTTGTACTTCTTTTTTAAAGTATCCATAACAACATCTTGCTGCATCATGCAACCGCAAAGGGCAACCATAAAATTCGGTTTAGTCTTTTTACGATGCTTTAACGCACCCAATTTACCAAAAATTTTAAGCTCCGCATTCTCTCTAACACAACAAGTATTATAAATTAAAAAATCTGCTGTCTTCTCATTCTCGGCTTTAGTATATCCTATTTCAGTCAGAATACCTTCAATTTTTTCAGAATCTAAAGCATTCATTTGACACCCAAAAGTTCCAATAAAAAAAGTAAGTCCTTTACCTTTAATATGTTGTGAAAGCTCCTGGATAATTTGATCCTGTCTTTGTGCTTCATCTGTCATTTTTTTTAAGTCACCTCTTTTTTAGATTAAGTTCTTTCCTTTCATAACTTCTATAGCTGTGTCGATACCAATTCTTGCATGATAATGCGTTAATCCTCCTTGAAAAAATACTGTATAAGGTGGCTTCATCGGTGCATCCGCACTAAGCTCTATCGAAGCGCCTTGGACAAACGCTCCTGCCGCCATAATTACTGGAACATCATAACCAGGCATATCCCATGGTATCGGCTTTACAAAACTATCCACCGGTGCTGCTTTTTGTATACCTTCACAAAAGGCTATCACATTTTCTGCATTTTTCATTTCGATGGCCTGAACAATATCTGATCTACTTTCATTCCATCTAGGTATCGTCTTAAAGCCTAATTCTTCAAACCTGTATGCGGCATAGATTGCGCCTTTCAATGCGTTAGCTACAACTTCAGGAGCTAAAAATAATCCTTGCAACACATTTTTATTTGTGCCCAAAGTCGCTCCAACTTCTTTTCCTAATCCCGGGGCTGTCAACCTCATTGCGGCTGCATTTACATATTCAGCTTTACCAACTATATATCCGCCACACTCGCACAAACCACCACCCGGATTCTTAATTAGAGATCCTACAACCAAGTCGGCTCCAACTTCGCTAGGTTCTTGCTCTTCTACAAATTCTCCATAACAATTGTCTACTAAACAAATAATGTCATTTCTGTGAGCTTTTATAGTTTTTATTATTTTTCCAATTTCAGAAATAGATAATGTTTGCCTTGTGGAGTACCCTTTCGATCTTTGGATTGTTACCATTTTAACTTTATTGTTAGTTATAGCTTTAAGGATCCCGTCAAAGTTTATCATACCATTAGGTAAAAGATCAACCTGCTCGTAATTTATCCCGTATTCTGCTAAACTTCCTATGGCCGGCCTAACTCCTATAACAGATAACAGCGTATCATAAGGTTTCCCAACAACTGATACTAGCGTATCACCTGGCCTTAAATTTCCAAAAAATGATACCGTTAACGCATGTGTTCCTGACATTAGTTGTGGCCTAACTAGGGCATCCTCTGCTCCAAACACCTGTGCATATATTTTTTCTATCACTTCTCGACCACTATCATCGTATCCATATCCAGAACTGCCTCCAAAGTGTGAATACTCTAACTTATATTTTTGCATGGCTTTTAATATTTTTCGCCCAACTTTTAAACTTACTTCATCTATTTTCTTAAATATTTCTTCTAGCATATTTCCTCCAAAAATAATTTGTTCGCATTCTATGAGAGTATGGCCAAATTCTAAAAAAAATAAACATACATGTATTAATTTATCGACAATAAATAAGAGCACAGTTTTATATTTCTGCACCCTCATCATTTTTTCTATTTTATATTTACTTTTCTATTTTAGAACGAGTGACAGAAACAACATTGTAGAAGTTGATAGTTTTGGGATGTTTTATCAATAGACTTTTGTACAAAGATATTGTATAATGGTTAAAGCAAAGCCACATCTTGCAAATGTGAGATTAATTTATATATATAGGAGGGAAATGATTATGTTTAACAAAGAAAACAACGAACAAAGATTTATTAAAAAGGATGCACAAGGACTAGGAATTGGCGCGATAGCGATACTTGTAGATACTAAAACAGGTGTTAATTATTTGGTCGCCCAAACTCCTTATAGCGGTATAACTCCATTATTAGATGAAAATGGCAATGTGGTTATAGATAAATAAAATGAGCAATATCCTATCTTGTAGCCTAATGAAAGAAATACGAATAAATTTTATATAATAATTATGGAATCAAAATAAATAAGAGCGCAGTTTTATTTTTCTGCGCCCTCATCCTTTTTCCTATTTTATATTTTGCTTTTCTATTTTATATTAATATTCCGAAGTAGATTTATTTCCATTTATGATTGCTAATCCTGAACTAGTTCCTAATCTAGATGCTCCAGCATTTATCATGTTTGTAGCATCTTCTAACGATCTCACATTTCCCGATGCTTTAACTCCCATTTCCGGACCAACTGTTTCTCTCATAAGTTCTACGTCACTTGCTATTGCTCCACCCGTAGAAAATCCAGTAGATGTTTTTACAAAATCAACACCTATATCTTTACATATTTGGCATACCTTAATTTTTTCTTCTTCCGTTAATAAACAAGTTTCGATTATTACTTTTAAAACCGCCCTGTTTCTCGCTACATTCATGACCTCTGTTATGTCTTCTGCTATATAATCCCACTCGGCTGACTTAAGCTTACCTACATTTATAACCATGTCGACTTCGTTAGCACCGTTTTTTATTGCCTCGTTCGCTTCGAATACTTTTGTTCCCGTTGTCGTCGCACCTAATGGAAATCCTATAACCGTACATACTTTGACTGATGAATTTTGTAACTCGGCTGAACATAGCGGTACATAACTTGGATTTATACACACTGAACAAAAATCATTTTCCTTAGCTTCTTTACATAACTGTTTTATTTGCTGCTCCGTTGCATCTTGCTTTAATAAAGTATGATCTATCATCTTTGAAATTTTTTTAATATCCATAATGTTAGCCTCTCCTTTTAAAAAAATACTAACACTTATATTAAACAAAATCAAGGCACTTTGGATTCACTTTTTTAAACGAAACTCTTATGAAAAGATAATGACGGAACGACAACTCCATAAAAACCCATACATGGGAACTTAAGAAAATTAACTTTTGGTGAAACTAACTAAGGGGTTCTTATGGTGCTCTAGCTCCGTACTTTGCATGCTAAGATTAATAACAAAAACTTTTATGCACGCTTTCTCCCTCCGTCAGCTTCGCTGACACCTCCCTCCCGGAGGGAGGCACCGCTACCCCGCAATTTTGTGACTTCTTAAGTTCCCGGCTATGCCATAAGAACCTCTTAGTTAGCTTTACTAGAATTGACACTCTCCACGCCTAAAGGCGGGGGATTCTAAAGTGATTAAAGGACATACAAATTCATTTCTGAGCGTCCAACCTTTAGTTATGGGTATGCCATTACCCTTCATACAACAGGACATATAGTCT
>LNZM01000006.1 GCA_002007295.1 Candidatus Epulonipiscioides saccharophilum
AACACTTTCATTGCTCCCGTACCAGGTGTTAATAGAAGATCGAACCCTTCTTGCGCTTGCTCAACTGGTAAAACATGGGTAACAAGCTTTTCAAATAATGGTTCATCTTTAGCTAGCTCGATAGCTATCTCATAATCCTTGTCACGATAAACTCGAACAAATTCAAATGCCACTTCTTTAAACATTCCTTCGTTCACTGGGAACATTGTCGGTGTCTTATATCCCGCTACTATTACTATTTTTCCTCGTACTTTACTTGCCTTTATTAATTGCGCAGCCACTGGCTCCACTCCAGCACAATCGAATACAAAGTCGAATCCATTTCCATTAGTTTTTTCTAATTTTAAGGCTTCTAAATCTAGACCTTTTGCATCTCTCATGTCAAATCCGAAATCTTTTCCCATAGCTAATCTTTTATCATCGGCCTCGACTATAGTCAAATTGGTACATCCAAATTTCTTTAGTACGAATGCTACAGCAATACCGATCGGCCCGCCACCATAAACGATAGCGTTATCTCCTGGTCTATATCCCGGTTCTCTCACTGAATGAACGGCCACAGCTATAGGCTCTATTAACGCTCCTAACTCGTCCGACATTTCGTCGCCTAATTCGTATAATTTATGCTCATCTACGACCACATACTCGGACATAGCTCCGTCACGATCGATTCCAACAAGTCTTAATGTGTTACAAACATGCTGGTCTCCTGTGTTACATGGTAAGCAATCTCCGCATGAATATATTGGATTTACTGTAACTTTCGTACCTTTTTTAAATATTTTTCCATCTTCTTCTACAACTCCAGAAAATTCATGTCCAAATACTAACGGTGCTTTAGCTCTCGGATGTGTCCCTTTGTAAATTCCTAGATCCCCACCACAAATACCAGCACGGTTTACTTTAACTAGGACCTGTCCTTCTTTTGGAACCGGTTTTTCTATTTCCAGTACTTCTAGTTCTTTCGGCCCTTTATATACAATAGCTTTCATAGTTTATAACTCTCCGATCTACTCTTTTATATTCTTAATAAATTATAATTTATTTATAGGGTACCAAATAGGCTCGCCTTTTATAAAGCGACAAGCTTCCTGAGCCACTTTTGTTTTTAGCTCTTTTGCAGCTTCTTCTGAATACCAGGCCATATGTGGACTGATTAAGAAGTTTTCTAATGCGAAAAGTTTACTACCCGGATTCATCGGTTCTTCCAACACTACATCCAACGCCGCTCCGGCTAACATTTTTTCAATTAACGCTGTATATAAATCATCTTCGTTTACTATTCCGCCTCTGGATACATTTATCAAATATGCGCTATCCTTCATCTTCTTGAATGCTTCTATATTAAAGACATTTTTTGTGCTTTCATCAAATGGTGTGTGGATAGACAATATGTCTGACTCTTTTAGTAATGTTTCGAAATCCACAATCTCTACGCCACTACCAATTTCTACCACGTCGCCAATATTGTACGCTATATCGCATGCTATAACTTTTACGCCAAAGCCACTCAATCTTTTTGCGAATGTTTGTCCTATGCGACCTATTCCAAATATACCGACTGTTAATCCAGGTATTCTTGAGATCGGTATAGATCTTACATAATTCCAACCTTCGTTTTTAGTGTACTCATTCATCAAGCATACTTTTCGGATAAGTGCCATCATCATTGCCATTGCTTGATCTGCTACTTCGTTCATTCCGTAATCCGGAACGTTGCATACTTGAACGCCAAATTCTGTAGCTGCTTCAATGTCCACGTTATTTACTCCGACACCGTATCTTACTATTTGTTTGATTTCTGGTGATAAGGCTTCGATTACTCGTCTTGTAAACGGCGCATATTGATTTGTAAATACACTGTAGCCTTTACATTCATTTATCAAATCATCTTCAGTTTTACATTGCTTTAATTCATATTCCACGCCATTTTCGTTAAATACAGCAATTTCTTCGTTTAAATTAGCATGGTCGTTATCTGTAATAATTACTTTCATTGACATTGTCCTTCTTTACTGAGTATTTTTGAAGCTAACCCCCGTCCCTGGAATTTTACTAGGAACTGAGTTTCCATTTGTGGCTATTAATTACTTCGAAATTGAAGCTAACACCCGTCCTCGGAATTTTACTAGGAACTAAGTTTCCAGTGGCTATTAATTACTTCGAAATTGAAGCTAACACCCATCCTCGGAATTTTACTAAGAACTAAGTTTCCAGTGGCTATTAATTACTTCGAAATTGAAGCTAACACCCATCCTCGGAGTTTTACTAAGAACTAAGTTTCCATTTGTGGCTATTAATTACTTCGAAATTGAAGCTAACACCCATCCCTGGCATAGCCAGGAACTTAAGAAAATTAATTATAATATATGCCCAATAGAATTTTTAGCCCATAGATCCAAATTCGAATGCATAGCTTCTATTACATGGCTACGTTTTCAAGACTATTTTTCGCAATTACCTATAATTACCATAGGAAATTTTATTAATTCGCAAAATGTGGGATCAGCGTACTTAGACTTTTCGTCTAAAGAATTGTGCTCCACACTTTAGTTTTTGGAATTTAGTTGACTAAGGGATCGTCGAAAAGCTCTCATTCTAGAGTTACCCTGCGAATAAATGCGGGGGCTTGTATCTAATCTTAAGTTCCCATGTATGTCCATCCACGGAATTTTACTAGGAACTAAGTTTCCATTTATGGCTATTAATTACTTCGAAATTGAAGCTAACACCCGTCCCCGGAATTTTACTAGGAACTAAGTTTCCATTTGTGACTATTAATTACTGCTTCTCTTTTTCCATCTTTTCGAAATTGAAGCTAACACCCGTCCCCGGAGTTTTACTAGGAACTAAGTTTCCATTTGTGGCTATTAACGGCTCGTTAGTATATAAATATATCGGAAAACTATGATATTCAACCAACCCTGGATTATCTAAAGCGCCAATAACATTGACATGAAGTTCTTGCATTCCATGAGAGTTTACATTTAGCCCTCGCACTTTCGCAAGATGTGCTACATCCAAGAAACCGGTTATACCACAAACATTCGAGCAATCCGGTATTATCTCTTTTACATTTCCAATATCGAACGCTAACTCATGCTCATAGGCTGTGTGTAAATTTTCGCCCATAGCAATCGGTATAGTTGTGTTGGTAGCAATTTTAGCGTAATCCTTATACTTATCTGGATTAGTCGGCTCTTCAAACCATGCTATATCATATTTTTCTATATTTTTCGCAAATCTAATCGCTGTGTCTGGGTGCATAACCATGTTTGCGTCTACGGCAAACCAAGCATCCGGCCCAATTAGATTTCTAACAGCACGAACTCTATCAATATCGTCAGATAAATTTTCTTGGCCAACTTTTATTTTAACTCGAGTATGACCTTCTTTTAATTTCGCTTCTAAACTTTCTAGCAATTCTTTTTCCGTAAGCATTAAATCTATTCCGCCATGATACGTCTTTACTGTTGTCTGTCTAGTTCCAAATATATCCGCTATCGCAAGGCTAGATTCCTTTAAAGATGCATCCCAAATAGCGATATCTAAAGCTGAGATAACGAAAGAAGCAATGCCACCACGTGCTACGTAATGGATCGCATTGTTCATATCCAAGTTGAATTTTTGGAACTGCTCATATCCATAATGTTTGCATAGCCTAGGAAGTTGTTTGCCGATCATTTTTGGCGCTAAATCTAATTCTAACATTTTTGCTATGGCTACTCCGCCGATTCCACCAGTGTAAGTGTAACCAACACCTTGAGTTCCATCACTAGTTGTTACTGTTGCTAGAATAATTTCAAAGTGGTCATGCTTACCGTGTAAAGCATCTACTAAATTTCCAATCAAAGGAAGTTTATAATAGTCGACTTTTATATCAGAAATTGTACTCAATGTTTTTACCACCTTAATGTTAATAATTATAGTTCAAATAAATCATTTTCTTCTGTGAATAACCCTCAAGGCCGTACTTACCGTCTTCTCCACCTAAACCACTTTTCTTGTATCCATTGTGGAATCCATTAATTAATTCTCCATTTTCACGATTAATATAAACTTCGCCAAACTCTAATGTTCTCGTAGCTATCATCGCATTTTTTACGCTGTCTGAGAATAAATAAGCGGATAATCCAAATTCGCAGTCGTTAGCAAGCTTGATTCCTTCTTCTAATGAAGATATTTTCATCATGGCTACCATTGGTCCAAATATTTCTTCCTGCATAAGAATATTTTTGTTATCATTAACTTCTAAAACTGTTGGATAGAACCAGTTTCCTTCTTCGGTTGGCAATTTATCCGGTGTCATCTCGTAAAGCACCTTAGCGCCTTGTTGGATAGCTGTATCTTTCATTTCTTTTAACTTAGCAACTTCTGTTTTTGATACTTTTGGCCCAATAGTTGTATTTTTATCCGTTGGATCGCCAACAACATATTTTTTAGAATGCTCAATAAATTTATCTCTGAATTCATCATAAACTGCCTCATGAACGTACATTCTCTCGTTACATGTACATATTTGGCCACAATTATCATAACGTGCTATAGCTGCGCATTTAGCCGCCTTGTCGATGTTGGCATCATCCATAACTATAAACGGAGCTTTGCCTCCTAATTCTAGATGCACGTCCACTACATTTTCGGCCGCTGCCTTAAACACTTCCATTCCAGCGCCTGTCGATCCAGTTAACGTTACTAACTGTGTAATTTCATTTCTTACTAGTGCATCCCCACATACTCGTCCAGAACCAGTGATGAAATTTAAAACTCCTTTTGGTATTGAACTTTCCTTAGCTACGAACTCTGCATATTTCATAACAGTAAGTGGAGTTTCAGAAGGTGGTTTTACGATCATAGTATTTCCGCATACAAGAGCATTTCCGATTTTTCTAGCAGCTAAAGCTAGAGGGAAATTCCAGGCTACGATTCCAACTACAACACCGTAAGGTACACGAGTAATAAAGGCATGTTCATTTTCTAACTCACTCGTAATAACTTCGCCCTCTATTCTTCTCGCAGATTCTGCTGCGTAGCGTAAAAATTTAGCTGATACAGCAACTTCACCTTGCGCCTGAGCCAATGTTTTTCCATGTTCATTAGTTAAAAGAGCGACAAGTTCATCATTATGTTTGTCAATAATATCCGCAAGTTCTATCACATATTCTGCTCTTCTTTGATAGGTTAAATTCGCCCACTCATCTTTCGCATCGTATGCTGCTTGAAGAACTTTTTGTGTATCTTCTTTCGAAAAACTTGGTACTGTTCCAACCAAAGAACCGTCATAAGAACTTGTAACTTTGATTACTGAATCGTCAGAAGCAGAAACTAATTCGCCATTTATTAAACATTTTAATTCAACCATTAATATAATCTCCTTCTAAAATATTTTTATATTTTTATATTTTTGCTGCTAACGCTATTTTCCTAATCCGCAAATCTGAAATATGCAATTAATCATGATAACGGAACATAAAATAACGACAGGACATAAAACACTGTCATCTCTCTCCAAGAAAGAAACACCCCAATGTTCTACGTCCGTCTTTATAAAATAGCTATATTCACTATAGCATATAGCTATTGTTTTGTATAGATAAATTCGATATTTTTTTATAAATTATTCGTATTTTTTTCTACTCCTAAAATTTTCTCGCTGAGTAGTATTGATGTCAAAACGAACTAGGCATCCATATCGACAGTCCGGACGACCTAAACTATGTGACATTCCCCACTTCATACCTTCTAGTGGATCGTCTGTTATTATATAATCCGGTCTATACGGCCCGCATGCTTCCGGTCCACCTTTAATGACGGACATTATTTGAAAATTAATCCCATCTTCTGCATACTGAATCGTATTTTTTTCTACTCCATCTGTTCTTAAAAATGCTGCCATTCCTTCTCTAAATTGCCATAAACATGTTTCATGCCCTGAGTTAGTTATCGGATTGTACTCACTTCGTACATACGGTCCTTCAATTTTATCGGCTATTGCAACACCCCATTTAGTCTCTCGTCCACCCATAAAAATTTCTTCACCCATCGGTTCACCTTTGTAATAAAGGTAAAATTTATCACGGTAATGAAATAATAATGGATCGTGTACTTTGTGGCTATCAAAACTACCTTTTTTCTTAACCAAGAAACGATTGTCTTCTTCAGTATCCCAAATTCCGTCTCCTGTTGGTCTTAAAATTGGTTCATCTGATTTCTGGAATGGCCCGAGCGGATTCTCACTCCATGCAATTGCTATATTCTCAAAACTTCTATTCACATAAGGATGTTGTACAGTTTGATATACTAAATAATATTTTCCATCGTACTTCATAATCTCAACAGTAAAAACGCTTCTATCGTCGTATCGACCACTTTCGCCTCTTGTTACTGCTACACCTCGTTCTTCCCAAACATAGCCATCTGGTGATGTTGCTACCCAAATCTCTGAATAATCCCATGGGAAAACTTTAGCATTTAAGTCACCACTATTAAAGCCTACATGTGGCCCGTAAGATTTCGTGTAATAGACATAATATAAATCATCTACTTTTATTATACTGCTTGGATCTCTTCGGTGGATTCCTTCTTCTCTTTCTAATCCTTTTATCGGCCTTTCTACAAAGTCACAGAACCAGTCAGGTGATTGAAAATAATTTCTCTCTTCTGCTCGAATTGTTGCTAAACTTTTTTTCATAGTGCCCTCCAAATTTTTATAAAAATAAATAGATGAACAACGTGTTTCAATGGCATAAGTATAATTTTGTTATTTTTTACTTATATCATTAACGTTAAATAAGTTAAATAAAAATAATAATAGGGGGGTGCGCCCCGTCAGAACGCACTTTTACCCCAATAATGAATAATAAATAATAATAAAGGGGGTACGTCCTCGTCAGAACGCATTTTTTCCCCCATGATGAAATAATAATAGGGGGTACGCCCTCGTCAGAACGCACCTTTAGACCCTGGTAAATATATGAACCGAAGTTTTGTCTTTGAACCTAAGCTCGCTTTGTTTCGGGTATAAAACCACATAGTAATACCCTAGCTTCAAATTCAGGCTTCTTTGTTGTAACCCCAGCTGACGTCATAATATACCAAGCAAAGAAATTTATGGGTCTCAAAATAACCCGTATTTTCCCGAAGGAACCCGAAAATAAGCAAAACCCAATTTACTTAGAACACTACATTGTCCGTCCGACACACTTAAAGCACTGCAAATAGTCAACTTTCACACTATTACTCCAGCCTTGCCATTCAGTCGCCGCAATGTCAACCCTTTTGAGAAATTTCTAAAGTTCATTTACTACATCTCCGTCAAATCCGATTGTCTACCTACAGCAAGCATCGCACGAACCGAGTTCAATAGTAATAAATGTAAAGTAAAGAGGGGCTAATCACCTAAAGCACTTCGTATCTAGGAAAAAGATACTCCACGTGACTATTATTCAATTGTAGTAAAACTCGCTACGACTACAGGTTTAGGTTTAGTGTAGTTAACTAAAACACCGTTAAAACCTTGGGCCCTAATACAACTTCTAAGATCCTAGAAAAGGTAGAAAGATTGCATCCCCGGACCTAATTTATTTCATACGAATGTTTGTGTCTAGAACAAATTTCTGAAATAAATTAAATTTTTGCCTTGCTGTGTTTATACCTTCCGCCAAAAAAACAGCTTCAGATAACGGTCTTATCTGGCCATAGCCAGTGAAGTTCTACTTTTATGCCCAATTGCTAGATCAACATGGAAAGTAAAAGGCCTCGAAAACCGGGTCTTCAAATACCGAAAGCAATTCGCCTTAATCAACTGATAATAGATTTGGTCCAGGAATCTTTAGAACCAGCGACAGGCTACGTTACTTCAGTAATTTGAATAAACTTCTTACTTTTCTTGCCGCTATTTTCAAGGCAACATTTATAGGCTAGTTTGGACTAATTTAAAAGCCGTCTAAATACTTTCCCTTGCCCGGAAAACTTTGGCGTGAATTGTTCAGAAGGTAAAACTGGTAAAAATGGTAAAACTGGTAAAACTTTCTTACTAAGAATGAATTTTGAAGTTATATTTCTTATAGTGCCCCCGTCGAGGAAAAAATATAGCGGGATAGTCATCAAAAATTCTTTTCTTCTTACTTTAACATCATGGCTTATGTTTTTGCCAAATTCATTCGAAACCATGTGTAAAGCGTAAACCTGCTTTAATTAAAGTGTTAGGATTTTTTGAATAAATGTCTCACATTAAACTAAATATCCGTACAAAACTATTCAATGTGATAAATCAATCCTAAAGTATACAAAATAATAATCATCAACCCTATAGAAAGGTAATAATTTCATGCTCCATTATATTTATACATTAATTAAAACTTCTTGGTTAGACTAGCCTGCTAATTTAGCCGGGGTAATTACTTCCTTCTAAATATAGCTCACTAGGATAACCAGATCTTCAAGTCGACTTGAATGGTAAGGCGGAAGCTTTGGAGAGATGGTGTTACACTTCCTGGTAAAACGTACGTTATTTTGTCCACTATTGTGTATTAAATTAAGTGAACGCCTGTTTTTGGCTGACACAAAGGTCTTCTCGAACAGCTTATAACAAAAGATTTTTACACAATTAAAATTGAAATCTTTTAATTATAGAGCTGCTGCGATAGTTTCCGATGAGTCAGCTAAAAACTGGAAGAGCTGCAAATGATCTCCGGTTAAGGAAACCCCTCCTTGGGCAAACTTAGCATTTCCGCCGCCTTTGCCATCAATACGAGTAAGCAGTTGTTTTAAAAGTTTTCCACAATGGATCTGACCTTTCGTATCGTCAGTCGATTGTAGTAAAAAGCTAATTTGATCCGATCCATTAGTCTTGCAACATACTAATAATACAGATAATTTTTGCTTTTCCATAAATAAATTACTAATAGTTTTTAGATCTTCTGATGTTAAATTCGGATCTTTTAAATAATAACATAAAATATTTTTTCCATTTACATTTTGAACCGATTTAGTCGCATTTTCTATATATGAGAAGAAAGCAACATTTCGGAAATGTTTCATTTGTGCTAAAACTTTAGCATTGGCTTCAGCCTGATGTTTTAGTTGAGTATTAATATCGCCTACATTACAATTTAGGGTTCTAGCGGCTTCTTCTAGTATTTTTAACATATCGCCATAAAATTTAGTAGCCTCTGCACCAGTTACAGCCTCGATTCGTCTAACTCCGTTAGCAATAGAGCTTTCAGATAAAATTTTGAACGTTCCGATAGTGGAGGTATTGTCCACATGCGTTCCTCCGCAAAGTTCGATGGAGAAATTCGGAATACTTACCACTCTCACTATATCAGAATAGGTAGCCCCGGCTAATGTTTTAGCATTCATTTTTTGTGCCTCTTCTAAAGGCATTTCTTCGGAAATAACAGGAATGTTTTCCTGAATTTTTTGGTTCACTAACTTTTCAATTTGTCCGATCTGCTCTGCGCTCAGTGCTGAAAAACTCGGAAAATCAAATCTAATTTTTTGAGTAGTTATACTCGATCCGGCCTGCTCCACCTCTTCGCCTAATACTTCAGTTAGCGCTTTATGAAGCAGGTGTGTCGCAGTATGGCCAATAGTTAAAGCTTTTCGGTGATTTATATCTACAGTCAAATGAACATTTTGATTAGACTGCAAAAATCCGGATTCTACGAATACTTTTAAAACTATAGTTTTTGGATTTAGCGGATTTTTTTCAACCGATTCTACTTTAGCTGTACCGGTATTTGTGCTTAATGTTCCTATATCGCCTTCCTGTCCGCCAGATTCAGCATAAAAAGGAGTCTTAGCAGTTTGTACGAAACAATAGTGCCCATCAGTAACAAACGCCCTATATGGCTTTATAGTATACATAGATTCTTCTTTTTGAGTAAGTGCTTCTATCGGATATAAATACTGTATAGTTGTATCAACTTCTAAGTGATCATATCCAACAAATTCAGTTTCTATATTATGATCAACGGTAGGCTTTTCGCTATTAAATAACGTATTTTTGCCTAAATAACTTGTCTTTTCACGAGAATTTCTCGAAAGATTTTTTTGATTTTCCATATGAAGATCAAAAGACTTTTGGTCTATTGAAAATCCTTGTTCTTCTAAAATTTCTTTGGTTAGCTCCATAGGAAATCCAAATGTGTCATGCAATTTGAAACACAACTCGCCATCTAGAACTGTCTTACCACTATTTTTGAGTTGTTCAATATATTCCTCTAATTTTTTTGTTCCGTGAACAATTGTAGAAGAAAATCTTAATTCTTCATTATTTACCGCTAGTACAATAAACTCTTCTTTTTTTCCTAACTCTTTATAGTTAGATTTAAAAATTTGGACAACTAAACGTACTAAAATTTCCAGAAAATTACTATCAATATTAATCAGTCGCCCATGTCGCATAGTTCTGCGAATTAAACGTCTTAAAATATAACCTCTGCCTTCGCTAGATATTTTTACACCATCGCCTACCAAAAATGTTATGGCCCTAATATGATCCGTAATCACTCTGATAGAAACATCAGTTTTCTCGGATTGGCCATATTTTATATTAGCTATTTCACAAACTTTATCTCGAATCTGTTTCATAGTATCTATATCGAACAATGTTGGTACATGCTGCATAATAGTAGCAAGTCTTTCAAGGCCCATACCAGTATCAATATTAGGATGATCCAGAAGAGTATAGGTGCCATCCTCATGCCTATTATACTGAGTAAAAACTAAATTCCAAAATTCAACGTATCTATCGCAATCGCAACCTACGTTGCAAGTTGGCTTGCCACAGCTATATTCTGGGCCACGGTCATAATATATTTCGGAACAAGGACCACAAGGCCCAGAAGTTCCAACTTCCCAAAAGTTGTCATCTTTACCTAAAAAGAAAATACGATCTTTAGGAATTTTTTCTTGCTCATGCCAAATGTTAGCGGTTTCTTCGTCTTCTTCAAAAACTGTAACAAAAAGCTTATCTTTCGGTATTTGTAAATCTTTCGTTATAAATTCCCAGGCCCAACTAATAGCCTCTTTCTTAAAATAATCTCCAAAGGAAAAATTCCCTAACATTTCAAAAAATGTCCCATGTCTAGAAGTTTTTCCTACGTTATCTATATCACCTGTCCTAATACATTTTTGACAGGATGTCATTCGTTTATTTGGAGGTACGGCTTGTCCAGTAAAATAAGGTTTTAAAGGTGCCATACCTGCATTAATGAGAAGTAAACTATTGTCATTTTTTGGTATTAATGACGAACTAGGCACTACTAAATGCTGTTTATTTTCAAAAAACTTTAAAAACATAGTTCTTAACTCGTCAGAAGTTTTAAAATTTTTAAAATCTGCTTGTTGTGATTGCTTATCCATCTCATCCTCCTTATTATTTTTGTTTTGAAATTCTTTTAATTCATTAACCATAGCTTTCATAGCTATCAATTCACGCTGTTGAGAATCCATAAGTTCTTTTGATTCATTAACCATAGCTTTCATAGCTATCAATTCACGTTGTTGAGAATCCATAAATTCTTTTGATTCATTAACAATAGCTTTCGTAATCAATTCTTGATGTTGACCATCCATAATCCCCGTTTTACAACTTTTGCTAATTAAGGGACGGTTTATCTTTGGAGTGTATTTAATTATTTTTTTATACATTTTTATTATTCGGTTTGCCACTGTATTTCTACTAGTAACCTTAAGTGGCTGACTTGAATCTGACTGACTTGGATCCGACTGACTCGAATCCGACTGATTTGGATCCGACTGACTCGAATCCGGCTGACTCGTAACTGACTGACTCGAATCCAACTGATTTGGATCCGACTGACTCGAATCCGGCTGACTCGTAACTGATTGACTCGGATCCGACTGATTCGTAACCGACTGATTTAGAATCGGTTGACTTGGACTCGGCTGATTTGGAACTGATTGATTAGAAACAGAATCTAATCCTAATTCTAGCCGATATTGCGGATTAAGTTCCGCAAGAAATTGTTTTATAGAATAAATCTCTTCGAACATTGGATTAATTAAATCTTTAGCCTGCTCAAAATTGATTTTCGGTTCATCTGATGCAATAGTCTTAAATGGTTGATTTAAATCTTCAACTTGTTCTTCTAATTCATCTTGTGGTTTACTCACCTGAACCGGCTGATTCGAATCTGCATCAGTTTGATTTTTAAATTTTAATCGAAAATCCTCACTGTGCTTCTTCAGAAATTGTTTCATATTAAATATTTCATCATTTAGTATGCTAAGTAAATCTATCACTTGCTCGAGATCAATTGTTGGTTCCTTTCCTTGTATACTATCCTGAACCGATTGATTTAAAGTCGAAACTGCCATCTCTGAATCTGAAGCCTTTTGATTTAAAATCGAACTAGATTTATTAGCCCTATTTGGTTGAAATTCCTGGTTTAGGAAAGCCTTAGTTAAAAGTTTGTAATTTACTTTTAACTTTTTGACTTTCTTTTCGTATTCTTCATTATAATATTTTTTATACTCTTTTTGAACATCTTTTTTATAGTCTTCTTCAATTGTGTTTTGATATTGACCCGCCATCATTTTCATTGCTAAATTTATAGTTTCGTTTTGCTTAGTCATTTGTTCAAAAAGTGGATTTGAAATATTTTTTTCTTGTTCGACTTCAAAAGATACTTGTTTTGCTCGATTGCGAGCCTCTATAAACTTATAAACAAGAGCAGAAAATGGTACTGCAATAACAATTGAATACAGACATAAAAAATTATGTTCTGCAAAAAAGTTAAACTTGAGATACTCACAAATTGAATTGACAAAACTTATTGAAAATATACAAGCTGCTATAACAATACATATTTTTGTCACGAAGAACATAGAGAAAAATAATAATAATACGAGTATATATGTTCCAAAGACTGACAGTCTTAAATGACTATCAAAGGGTGGACCAGAGCGTGGCTTTTTGGATTTTGTAACTTTTTCTGCTTCTTTAAGTTGTTGTTTGGCTTTTTGTTTCTCTTGTGCCTTTTTTATTTTTTCATCAATATTGTTATTTAGCTCATCTTGTTTCATTGTAAAAACGGTGTCCACCCGAAACGTTGAACACTTCCTTAAATCCAAAATTTAATAAAATATTTTGCGCAGCATTTCCAGTTACACCCTTGTTACAATATACTGCTATCGGTTTGTTTTTATCCAATTCACTTAAAGTCGCTCTTAATTTGTCCACCGGTATATTTATCGCACCGGGTATATGTCCCTTAGAATCAAAATCCTTTGTAGACCGTGTATCTATTATTTGTATATCCTCTTGCCGTAAATCCAACTGATCTGCACTTATCAGTAGCCTACCTTTGTGCATAGCATTATTTAAAATCATTCCCGTATAATTTACGGGGCCTTTTGTTGTAGAAAATGGCGGCGAATATGCCAAATCCAACTCAAATAACTCTTCTACTTTTGCCCCATAGGTTATTAACGTAGCAAAAACATCTATCCGTTTATCTACATCCTCTTCGCCAATAATTTGTACTCCGATTAATTTTCCAAAGGTCTTATCCGCTATAGCTTTTATAAGCATTTCTTTTCCGCCCATATAAATGGGCTTATTGGGTTTTATATTATGGCAACATACAATGTCTATTCCTGTCTTTATCGCCTCTGTCTCTGTCAGTCCAGTACAGGCCACTTCATAATTAAAAATTTTGAAAATTGTCGTGCCCAAATTACCATGATAACTTAAAGATCCGCCGGTAACAACGTCACCTGCAATTCTACCCGTTTTATTCGCTACCGTTCCCATTGGCCGATAAACTGGTTTTTGCGTTATTAACGAAAATGTCTCTATACAATCTCCGCACGCATAAATATCTTCTATATTAGTTTTCATATATCTATCAACTTTTATAGCTCCAAATTCGCCCAGCTTTATGCCTGCCATCTTGGCTAATTCAACATTCGGAGTAACTCCTACAGCAAAAATAACTAAATCAAAATCTAGCATTTCTCCTGTGTTCAGTTTTAAACTGTTGTCCGATATTTCTTCGACTTGCACACTTGTTTTTATATTGACTCCCTTTTTTTCTAACGTCGTCCTTAAATACTTGGACATGTCCGGATCTAAAATTGATGTTATCTTGTCCGATAACTCTAGCATTGTAACTTCTAATCCTAAATTTACCAGGTTTTCATACATCTCAAATCCTATAAATCCACTGCCTACTATTATAGCTTTCTTGGCTCGACTAACCTCTATATAATGTTTTATATCCTGAGCATTTTTTATGCTTCTAAGACAAAAAACATTTTCTCGGCTAGCATCCCTAATACTAAGAGGCATCTTCGCTGTCGCCCCCGTAGCTATGATCAACTTATCATAAGTGTCAGTCGTTACTACTTTGGTTTTATTATTTCTTACTGTCAGCATCTTTTTACTCGGATTAATATCTATTACTTCGGTGTTAATATGAATGTCTACATTATACTTTTTCTTAAAGAAATTTACATCCCGAGGTGTTAATTCGTCAATATCATCCACTTCTCCGCCAATATAATATGGCATTCCACAATTAGAATATGAAATAAAAGAATCCTTATCATAGACCGTAATACTAATATTTTCATTATTTCGCCTAGCCTTAGCTGCTGCCGAAGTTCCTGCAGCCACAGCTCCTATTATAATCAGTTTTTTCACTCTACAAAAAACCCTTTCTTTTAGGCCATGGGCGTTACAAAACACACCATAGCATATTGATGTTTAAAAAACAAGGATTAACTCCCTATTTTCTAAGAATATTTGAAATTTGAAAAATTCCAAACACTCTCTTCTAATATAATTTTTAAAGCTCTTTTCTTCAAGCCATGACAAATTATAATAGAACAAAACGCTTAAAGTTTAATAAAAATCAAATTTTTATTTGTCTCGCTATAATAATACAAGACATTCGAAATTCCAGTAACAGTTATTGCCTTAAATATGGTTTTTTATACCAATAGTTTAAAATTATTTTTCATTATAGCCGTAAAAAATAAGATTGTCAAGAGAATATTTTCATGATACAATAAATAAGTCAAAATTTTTTTAAAATTTTACAAAAATTTACAATCGAGAGGAATGAATTTCATGTTAGTCACATCTAAAGAAATGCTCGAAGTTGCACGTGATAATAAGTATGCTGTTCCTGCTATAAATACACAGGGCGGAAACTATGACATTATTTGGTCCATTTGTCGTGCAGCCGAAGAAATGAAATCTCCAATTATTTTAGCTCACTACGTTGCTACTGGTGCTTACTCAGGTCAGGATTTTTTTGTTAATGTCGCAAAATGGTGCGCCAATAAGGTAAAGGTTCCCGTAGCTATTCACTTAGATCATGGTTCTAGTTTCGAAATTTGTATGGAAGGTTTACGAGATGGTTGCACTTCTATTATGATCGATGGCTCTGAACTGCCCATCGAAGAAAATGCTGCTTTAACTCAAAGAGTCGTAGATGTTTGTAGATGTTTCAACATCCCTGTAGAAGCCGAAGTAGGTGAACTTCTAAGATTAGATGCCTTGGGCGATGCCATAGAAAATAAAAATATCGTAGACCCTGCTGATGTAAAACGTTTCTTGGATCTTTGTACCCCCGACTCCTTAGCCATAGGTATCGGTAACGCTCATGGTTATTACAAAGGCGAACCAGACATCAGATTAGACGTACTAGAAAAAGTTCGTGAATTTACTAATATACCTTTAGTTCTTCATGGTTGTACTGGCATGAAAGACGAAATTATCAAAAAAGCTATTGACCTCGGTGTGGCCAAAATTAACTTCGGTACTCATATCCGATTTAAATATGTAGAACACTATGCTAAAGCTCTTGCTGAAGAAACTAACGGTCACTCATTTAAAATTTCACAAAGAGCCAATGACTTATTAACAGAAGACATAAAAGATATTATTCGTTTATCCGGTTCAGAAAATCGAGTAAAATAAATTCGTAAATTTACTATTTCTTAAAGATCCTTTGATCTATTTATTTTTATTTTCTAAAGATATTATTCGTTTATTCAACTCAGAAAATCGAGTAAAATAAATTCGTAAATTTACTATTTCTCAAAGATCCATTGATCTATTAACAGAAGATATATATTTTTATTTTCTAAAGACATTATTCGTTTATTCAACTCAGCAAATTGAGTAAAAGTAAAATAAAATTTTTTAATATAAAGGAGAATGGTTTCATGTTTAAAGTAGGTTTTATTACAACAATGTCTGGAAGATGGCCAGAAGAATTACCAACTAGAAGACTTAAAGAATACGGCGAATGGCTAGATTCCAACCTAAACGGTGTAGAAGTCACAAAAATTAATTATATAATCAATTCTCCTGATCTAACATACCAAGCTATCGACGAACTAAAACTAGTTGCTCCGGATATGATTATCATGGTTTATGGCGCTTTCACCGGCGATGACATTTCTATAGCCATGGCCGAAAGATTAAATGTACCCATACTACTTTGGGCACCATATGAAGAAGAATGGAATAAAAATGATAGACTCTATGCCAACGCACTCGTAGCCTTAACTATGAATGCAGCTTCTTTGAATAGATTGGATTTACCTTATCACACCGTTTACGGCTCCAAAGAAGAAAATGCAGCCGCAAATAAAGTCAAAACTCTTGTCGATGCTTACAAAGTTGTTAAGGCCCTAAAAGAAACTCATCTCGGCTTATACGGTTACCGTCCTACCGCTTTCTATAATTCCGCTTTCAATGAAGCCTTAATTAGAAAAACTTTCGGCATCCGCATGGAAGAAACAGACCTAAAAGTAATCTTCGATAGAATGGCTCAACTAGACCCTGCCGAAGTAGAAAAGGATAAAGCATTCGTAAGAGAAAATTTTGAACAGGGCGATATACCAGAGGAACACTGGGATAACCATTCAAGACTTTATCTCGCCTTAAAACAAAGTCAAAAAGATTTCGCCTATAATTATGCTACCATAAAATGCTGGCCAGAAATGGGCCAACTTAAAACTACTCCTTGCGCTGTCCTCGGTAGATTGGCCGATTCCGGTGTCCACGTAGGTTGCGAAGGTGATATCGATGCCATGATCGCTGCCATTATTCAAAATCAACTTACTGATCAGCCAACCTTTATAACCGACATGATTAATATAGATCCAACTATCAATACCATGACTTTCTGGCATTGCGGAAACGCTGCCCCATCTCTTTACAACAAAAATCACCAAACTGTAATGGCTAATCACCCTCTAGCCGGCCAAGGTACCGCTTTCTGGGGCGCTCTAAAACCTGGCGTTGTTACCATCTCAAGATTATGTAATATCCATGGAAAATACAAACTCTTTATCATGAAAGGTGAAGCTATCGATTCCGACCGTTACACCAAAGGTACCATGGCGGTCGTTAAAATAAATACTCCTGTAAAAGAAGCTGTAGACACAATCATCCAAGAAGGTATCCCTCATCACTACAGCATCGTTTGGGACGACGTTAGAGATCAAATGATCCAAATAGCCAAATTATTAAATCTAGAAGTTATCGAACTATAATAATTTAGAACAATATTAGAAATCAACTTATCCAAATAGCCAAATTATTAAACTTAGAAGTTATCGACCTATAATAGTTTGAGATAATGTTAGAGATCAAATAATCCGAATAGCCAAATTGTTAAATCTAGAAATTATCAAACTATAATAAAAAAGCGGGAGTTTTTTTCCCGCTTCTTACATAAATACTTTGACATTATCCCCAACTTTGCGTTTCACTTCTTATTATTCTATTCTCTCTTATAGATTCTTCCATTAAAAATGATAAATACGCATCCTGTAATCCATCTTTTAATGCATAAACTTCTTCTGCTCCATTCTCTAAATATTCTTTCATCCTTATTAAGCTGTCCGCTACCGATATCTCATCATCATTTAGTCTGGCCGGCATAGTCGGATTCTCATATAATATTTTATCCCCTAAACTCACTCCATAATTACACCACCCACTTATGTTATTTAATCCAAGATAATATTGATTGATCTCTTCCTGAACCGGCTTATTATCTTTATTTAAATATCTTACCGTCATATCATTTATTTCCCCACGAACACCCTGTATATTAATCCTCCTAGTTCTTATCGTTGAAAAATATTGATGACTAGTAAAATCAAATATCGCTGCCTTATTATTATCAAATGAAAATGTTACTAAATCTCTCTTCTGTTCCAAAACTTCGCCATTATATGAAAATCCATCTCTCGAATTAGTCTTGGTTACTTCACTAATAAACTGCTGGCCAAATATTGTGCAGTTCTCCATTTTTAGGCCTAAAATTTTTCTGAATATGCTAATTGCGTGATAACCATGTAAAGCAGATAAGGTGATATTTTGAACTGGCCCAATTAAACCGCTCAGAACAATATTCTGTAAAGCCTTATAAAATGGCCATAAATGATACTGCTCTAATACTTGAACTTTGCCGTTCAACTCTTGCTGCTTCTTATATAATTCATTCAACTCTTCTACATTTTTCCCCGGCGGTGTCTCACACATAACCGGAATACCCTTTTCCATCATTTTAATTGTATAATCTTTCATTATAGCTCTTGGAATACAAAGCACTACAAAATCTGGATTAGTTTTTAAAGCTTCATCCATGTCTGTCGTAGCATAAATGCCTCGCTCTCTTTTGATCTGATCTATCCTCTCTTGGCTTCTTACCACACCCGCCGTTACTTCAAACTTGTCCGGACTATACTTTGCTAAATCATAAAATAATTGTGCTCGCCACCCATATCCTACCATCACATATCTGATCATAATACTTCTCCTTAATTTTTATATTCTTTGCAATAAATTAAATGCCCATCAATTAAATGCCATAAATTAAATGCCCATCAATTAAATGCCATCAATTAAATGCCCATCAATTAAATGCCCATCAATTAAATACCATCAATTAAATGCCATCAATTAAATGCCCATCAATTAAATGCCCATCAATTAAATGCCATCAATTAAATGCCTATCAATTAAATGCCATCAATTAAATGCCTATCAATTAAATGCCGTCAATTAAATGTACATCGATTAAATACCATAAATTAAATGCCATCAATTAAATGTACATCAATTAAATACCATAAATTAAATGCCCATAAGTATCTTTTATTCTACTATTTAATAATTCTCTATCCGATTCAGTCAGAGGTTGCGCTATCTGTTCTACATTTTCTACACAAAATGAAAAATTTTCTATGTTCCCTGGCGGTACCAATGAACTAGCCCCTATTACGCTCTGAGCATACCGCATCGCTGCTATCGCAAACTCCGGCTCATCCGTTATCGGCTTGCACCATGACTTCGGAAATCTAGACTTTGCTTTCTCTTCTGGATTTAACCACGCCCTATGAATTAACGATTTCATCCCTAGCATTCCAAACCCTTTCTCTTTTTGTACCTGATGTATCTTGTCCCCAAATCCTCTAGCCATATTTAATCCCCAGTTTGTCGGAAATAATAATGTATCAAAATCATATAATTCAAACCCTCTTAATGCTGCGTATTCACTATGCACCGTTATTCCTATATTTTTTATTATCCCCTCCTCTTTATACTTCATCAATAACGGCATAACTCCATCTTCTTTGAAACTATTCTCCATGTCTTCCGGACTCATTACGCTATGAAGTTGATAAACATCAAAATAATCTGTGTTCAATACTCTTAACGATTCCTCTATCTCCTTCTTTGCTTCTTCCCCTTTTCTCCTATTCGTCTTCGCTGCTATATATATATCTTTTCTATACCCTTTTAATGATTGTCCTAACTTCTCTTGCGAATCTCCATACGTCGGCGATATGTCAAAATAATTTACCCCTTTCTCTATCGCATACCTTACGTATTCATCCGACTTTTCTTGCCCATCATCCTTTGAGATGATGGCTCCATATATTATTTTTGATACCTCCATACCTGTCTTTCCTAAAGCTGTTCTTATCATCTATTTTCTCCTTTCAAATATTCTTCTCGAAAGAAAGCCACCTTTATACTTTCCGTATAATATAATACTGCTTTTTTATAAATACTCGCAAGGTATATTATTAAATATGTAAAAGTGGACGCAAAAGACAATCCACTTTTTAGGTTATTATAATGACTATCTGGCAAAAACTTGCTTTACATATTCCATCACTTCGGTAATATCAGCCAATGCATAATTTTTTACTATTGTTGAATGCTTATAAATTTAATTCGTTCTTAATTATGTGTTCTACTTTTTCTACTGGTATTTTTAATCTTTTGGCAATTTCTCTAGTATTCATTTTCATATCAATATATAAAAATTTTACCTTTTTTTTACCTTCTTTTTTGCCAATTTCTATTCCTTTTTCTACTAATGCTGGATCATACAACGTGGTTATCATAACATGCACCTTTTTTTAATTTAATATTATTGAATGCTTATAAATTTAATTTGTTCTTAATTATATGCTCTACTTTTTCTACTGGTATTTTTAATCTTTTGGCAATTTCTATAGTATTCATTTTCATATCAATATACAAAATTTCTATTTTGCCTTTTATTTCACCTTCTTTTTTACCTTTTATTTCGCCTCTTTTTTCGCCAATTTCTATTCCTTTTTCTACTAACGCTGGATCATACAACGTGGTTATCATAACATGCACCTTTTTTTAATTTAATATTATTGAATGCTTATAAATTTAATTCGTTCTTAATTATGTGTTCTACTTTTTCTATCGGTATCTTTAAATCCTTGGATATCTCTCTAGCACTCATATTCAAACGCTTATACAATACTTTTATTTCACCTTTTATTTCACCTCTTTTTTCGCCGATTTCTATTCCTTCTTCTCTTCCTTTTTCTACTAATGTTGGATCATACAACGTGGTTATCATAACATGCACCTTTTTTTAATTTAATATTATTGAATGCTTATAAATTTAATTCGTTCTTAATTATGTGTTCTACTTTTTCTACTGGTATTTTTAATCTTTTGGCAATTTCTCTAGTAGTCATTTTCATATCAATATACAAAATTTCTATTTTGCCTTTTATTTCACCTTCTTTTTTACCTTCTTTTTTACCTTCTGCTCTTCCTCTTTCTACTAATGCTGGATCATACAACGTGGTTATCATAACATGCACCTCTTCTTTCAATTTAATGTTCTTAAAAAATTTTTTATTTAGATATTCTGTTAAATTTACTATGGCTAATAGCATAATATGCATATCATCTTCTGTAATTAACTTACTTTTAAATAATTTCTCTATTTCATCTGTCAATCTTTGAATGGTTGCTTTTAGCTCCTCGGATTTTTTGGCTAGTTCATCCGGTATCTTTTTCTTCTTAGCTTGACTTTTAGTATTTACTATCGATGCACACTCTTTTCTATACCGCAAAATTATTAACGGTAGTAAACAGTACATTTTTTTAGCCAATAAATCATCTATTGTATAATTCCAAAGTCGAATTGTTTTGATATAATAGTCCCAATCTTTCATATTTTTAGCCATTAATTTTATTTGTTGATCTACTATATTATTATTCTTTTCTAGATATATAATCGCCTGTATTGGCATATAAATATTTTTAAATAAATTTTTATATTCCTTTTTGAGTTGCCCTATTGCAATAGCATAATTAAATAACCGATATTGCATATTCTGATCGTTTAAAGTTTGGATTTCCAAATGATGGATCTCCTTATTGATTTCCATAACAATATCCGTTTCGGTCTTTTCAAAATTATTATCAGCATTTATTAGGTTATTGTCAAGATATTTTATTTCCAT
>LNZM01000007.1 GCA_002007295.1 Candidatus Epulonipiscioides saccharophilum
TTTACCGGTTGTATTGGTATGTTGCTTAATTAGGATAGATGAATTTTTGACGGTAATTTGTGCAGGGGTAAGATTTTTAAGTTTTAAATGGATAAATAATTTAACTAGAGAATAGGAGACATATTATATTAATTAAGAGAAAAACAATTTTACAAAACAGTTTTATAGTTATGTAGGTGGTAGGAATACCGTTAGGATTTATAGCGGCTTTTGTTTGGAATTTACCGGTTGTATTGGTATGTTGTGTAATTAGGATAGATGAATTTTTGACGGTAATTTGTGCAGGGATAAGATTTTTAAGTTTTAAATGGATAAATAATTTAACTAGAGAATAGGAGACATATTATGCTAATAAGAGAAAAACAATTTTACAAAACGGTTCTAAGTATATCGATACCAATGATGTTACAGAATTTAATTGGTGTAGCGGTAGGGTTAGCGGATACATTAATGTTAGGCCGACTTGGAGAGGTAGAATTGACATCGGCGGCTTTAAGTCAACAATTCTTTTTTATATTTATGGTTATGAATTTTGGATTAGGTGGAGGAACGGCAATATTAATAAGTCAGTATTGGGGAAAGCAGGATGTACCGAAGATTAGGACGATAATGGGAATAATGTATAAAGTGAGTATAAGTTTATCGATTATGTTTATGGTAGTGTCGTTAGTAATACCGAGACAAATAATATCAGTTTTTACGACGGATATAAGAGTTATAGATATAGGGGAACAATATTTGAGAGTTCTTTCTATGAGTTACATATTTTCATCGTTTTCTAATTGTTCTATGGCAGGATTAAGGGCTATAAAGACGGTAAGAGTATCGGTGGTGATATATTCGATAAGTTTAATATTGAATATATTTTTAAATTGGATACTTATATTTGGAAATTTTGGAGCGCCTGAGTTAGGAGTTGTTGGGGCGGCGATAGCGACGGTGATAGCGAGAATAACGGAAAGTGTATTGATAATAATATTCTTAAAATTCTTTGATAAGAAGATGAGATTAGGGTTAGATATTTTAAAGAGGGCAGATAAGTATTTAAGAAAAGATTTTATAAAGATAGTAACGCCGGTAGTTATAAATGAGATGATTTGGTCTGTTGGGTCAGCGATGGTTTCGATAATAGTAGGAAGAATGGGAACAGAAGTTGTAGCGGCGAATACGATAGCGAATGTAGTAAATCAATGTATGACGGTGATAGTTTATGCTGTGTCGGGGGCATCGTCGGTGATAATAGGAAATAGTATAGGGGCAAAGGAATATGAGAGGACAAAAGACGCGGCGTTTACGTTATTAATTTGTGTTACAGCATTGGGTATGTTAGCTGGGGTATGTGTATTTATAGCGAGACCACATATAATAAATTTTTATGTAGTGACAGATTTAACGAAAAAGATTGCGATGGATATTATGTTAATAAATTCTTTTATAGTAGTGTTCCAAGCTTTGGCGAATACATTAAATGTTGGAATATTGAGAGCTGGAGGAGACACAAATTTTGTATTAATAAACGATGTTATATTTATGTGGTTGTTAGCAATTCCGTTAGGGTTTATAGGAGCATTTGTGTGGGATTTGCCGATAATATTAGTATTTTGTATAATTAGAATAGATGAAATATTGAAGTCTGTTTGTGCTACAATCAGATTATTAAGCTTTAAATGGATAAACAATGTTACCAGAGAATAGATAATAGGTTGATTATATAATAATTGATAGAAAAAGACAACCTTTATAATTGAAAAGTTAAGAGATAGAAATATATTGGTAATGTTAAGCTTAAAAGTTAGAAAATAGAAATATATTAGTAGCATTTATAGTGTATACTGAAAAACAATAGTATTTTAAATCAGGCTCTCCACCAAGCCTCTCTTTCTAGGAGCATAGGCGGGAACTTAAGAATCTTAGTAACAAAATTATGTGGAAGCGATGCTCCCTCCGTCTTCGCAACATTGCGGGGAAGCGATGCCCCCTCCGTCTTCACAACATTGCGGGGAAGCGATGTCCTTTCCGTCTTTACAACATTGCGGGGAAGCGGTGCCCCTTCCGTCTTTACAACATTGCGGGGAAGCGGTGCCTCCATCCGGGAGGGAGGTGTCAGCGTAAGCTGACGGAGGGAGAAAGCGTGACTTCAAGTTATAGTTGCTTTCAAGTAAATTATAAATTTTGCAAGTTTACATCGTTTTTCGATCATTTAAAATTTAATTACGACAGCCCTAGTAGCGAAATTGACTGAGAAGTTAGGGGGGCGATGAACTGAAATGTTCGAGTCATAAATATAAAAGTTGCAGTATTTTATTGCAGCCATAAATATAAAAACTACAGTATTTTTTTGTGAGGATTAATTATTAATAAATCGATTGAATCTAGATAAGACTTCGGATTCGCCGAGGATTTGCATGATTACGAATAGATCTGGGGTGTTGATTCTATGGGTTAAAGCTACACGCACTGCACCGGCCACATCTTGAATCATACCTTTATATTTTTCGGGATCTTTTTTGTATTCTTTTTTATTGGAGCAGTAACCTATAGAAGCAGCGAAATCTTTCAGATGATTAAACCACTCTTCTTGTGAACTATGAGAATGCACATATACTTTTTTATATTCTGCTATTATTTCTTTGGCCTGATCTAACGAAACAGATTTAGGCAGTTCGATATCGGATTCTTCATCAAAAAATTCGTTAAACAAGTAAACGATTTTAGGTTTAACCTCAATCCATTTTGCAAAATCTTTTCGAGGTTTAGGAGTATCTTTATCGATATTAAAAAATTCTCGAAGGCCTTCGAATTTGGCTAAAGCTAAGTTGTGCATTTCTAAGTCGTGGGACTTGGCCCATTCTAGATATAAGTTATAAACTTGATCTTTAGTCATGCGAGAGATAATATCACGGCTGACATCGTCTAATTTAATGATATCGAATAGAGCACCGCTTTTGCTCATTTTATTTAAAGCTACAGGAAAGTCGAGATAGGATTTATCTTTGTTTTCTTCACGCCAAGTTTCGTAATTAGAATTTACGAGATTTAGTAAATATTCTATAACGCAGTCCACAGGATAACCTTCATCATCATAATAAGTGACGGCGCTTTCTGGGTCTTTACGTTTGGACAATTTTCGTTTAGATTTTCCGTCCATTTTCATGATGGTAGGAATGTGAGCGTATTTAGGCTGAGGGAGTTGCAATTTTTCGAATAATTCTAAATGAATAGGTAAGGATGAAAGCCATTCTTCGCCACGACTAACTAAAGTAGTGTGCATGAGAGCATCGTCGATAACATGGGCGAAGTGATAAGTTGGGAGGCCATCCTGTTTAATGATTACTACATCTTGGTTGTTGGCGGGGAAAGAAGTTTCACCTTTGATTAGGTCGGTAAAATGGATTCTTTCAGGGGAATTAGAAGATTTAAGTCTAATTATATAAGGGAGGCCGAATTCAATTTTTTCGATAGCTTGATCGACTGGTAAATCTCTAAACTTAGCATATTGGCCGTAATAGCCGGGAGTTATTTTTTGTTCTATCTGCCAATTTCGCAGCTCCTCCAATTCTTCTGGTGTAGCGAAGCAAGGATAGGCTTTACCTTGACGAATTAGATCTTTAGCAAAAGTTTGATAGATTTCTTTACGTTCACTTTGCTTATAGGGGCCGTAATTACCTTTGTAGTCATGGTCAGAAGTTTGGCCTTCGTTGAAGTCGATGCCGTATTTATTCATGGTTGAGATTGTGTCTAAGATGGCACCGGGAACTTCTCGTTTTTGATCTGTGTCTTCGATTCTTAAGAAGAAGATACCGTTAGATAAAGCGGCGACTCTTTGGGCGACCAGGGCAGCGAAGACACCACCGATATGTTGAAATCCGGTGGGACTTGGTGCGTACCTTGTTACTTCGGCTCCTTCTGGTAATGTTCGTTTTGGATATTTATTTATAAAATATTCTGGTGTTTTGTCGATATCTTTAAAAATTATATTTGCTAACTTTTCATAACTCATTAAGTGTGATTCCTTTCTTATTTTTTCATATATAATTATTTTGAGGGGGATGTATTGGTGTCTGATTTGGCCTATCCTTAATATAGAAGGTAAGCATTTATTTTGGGCTGGGATCGTCTGCCAATCCCTTCTATCTGTGCAATATTGCGGGGAAGCGGTGCCCTCTTCGTCTTCACAACATTGCAGGGAAGTGGCCCTGCTCCCCTTCCAGGGGAGCTGTCAGCGTAAG
This sequence comes from Candidatus Epulonipiscioides saccharophilum, assembly GCA_002007295.1. Lineage (GTDB taxonomy): Bacteria > Bacillota > Clostridia > Lachnospirales > Cellulosilyticaceae > Epulonipiscioides > Epulonipiscioides saccharophilum. The sequence goes on from LNZM01000007.1 coordinate 4,230, forward strand.
CTGACTGAGGGGTTCTACAAGTTGTGTTTACTTCGTTTCAGTTCTTTGCCTCCTTTTCTTAATCCTATCCTTTATATAGAAGATACTCTCTCTATAATGGCTCCACCCCATCCCATACATGAGAACTTAAGAAGTTGCAAAATTGCGGGGAAGCAGTGCTTCCCTCCCGAAGTGACGGAGGGAGTTGTCTGTCATTGAGAAGTGTAGCTATCTGCAATTGCTTTTTTATTTTTTTCGTATATAAGTTGTAATCCTTTGTGAGTTAAATATTTATCATGTGTAGTTATCAAAGTTGTTTCGCTTTGAATAATGCGACCTAGGCCACCTGTAGAAATAACTTTTAAGTCGGGAACGTTTAGTTCGGCTTGAACTTTAGAGATAATATATTCTACTTGGCCGATGTAGCCATAGACTAAGCCGGCTTGCATGCTAGAGATAGTATTTTTACAATCTAAAATATTTTGAGGTTTTTTTATTTCTATTACGGGCAATTGGGCAGCTCGTTGAGCCATGACTTCAGCAGAAATACCGATACCTGGAGTAATGAGGCCACCAATGAATTCGCCTTTAGAATTGATGATATCATAAGTGGTGCTTGTCCCGAAGTCAATAGCCATGCAAGGACCACCATAAAGGTTATGAGCAGCGACGCAGTTAACTATTCGATCGGCCCCGACGGCTCTCGGATTTTCAGTCCTTATGCATATACCAATCTTAAGGCCTTCACCAACTATATAAGGAGTTTTTAATAAATATCTACTGATGCCGTTTTTTAAACTAAACATTACATTTGGGACTACGGAACAGACGATTACATCTTCAATATCGGAAACTTTTATGCCAGTACTTTGTAACATTTGAATTATGGTTACGCCGTATTCATCGGAAGTTCTGGCTTGCTGAGTGGTCATTCGAAAACTGGATATCACTTGGTTTTGTTCCATAACACCTAAAACTATATGTGTATTTCCGATGTCAATTGTTAATAACAAGGTTGGCCTCCAATCGTTTTATTATTTAGGCTCTGCACTTAAGCCTTCCATAGCCTCCTTCTCCGAGGGAGGTGTCACGAAGTGACGAGGGGAATTAGAGGAAGGTGGTAGCGAAGCTGACGGATAGAGTAAAAGAGTGAATCGACGCACTTGGCACTTGAACTTAGTGTCGCGACTCCTTAGTCAATACTCATGGCAATGGTCTTATCTAAAATAATATTAGCTAGATCGTCTTTAGACATTTTTGGAATTTGATCGATGTTTCCATTCTTGTCTATAATAGTAACAATATTTGTGGTTAGGCCGAAGCCAGCGCCGTCGTTTGTTATGTTGTTAGCTACTATTAAATCTAAATTTTTAGATTTTAGCTTGGTTTGAGCGTTAGCTATTAAATCTGTGCTTTCGGCAGCAAAACCTACTAATATTTGTCTTTTCTTAGTATCTCCTAAAGTCTTTAAAATATCAGGATTTTTAACTAATTCTAAAATAAATGTATCATCACCTTTTTTGATTTTTTGATCGGAAAAGTGTTTAGGTCTAAAGTCTGCAACAGCGGCGGATTTAATGACAACATCAGATTGGTCGAAATATTTTAATACAGCGTGATACATATCCATGGCGGACTTTACATCTATCTTCGTAACCCCGGCTGGAGCGATTAAATTAGTAGGGCCAGAAATTAAAATTACGTTGGCACCACGTTTTTGGGCCATTTCGGAAAGAGCATAACCCATTTTGCCGGTTGAGTAATTACTGATGTATCGCATTGGATCTAAAGCTTCTATGGTTGGGCCGGCGGTAATGAGATAGGTTTTGCCAATTAAATCCTGTTTTATTTTTCGAGAATTAATTGTATTTACGACCAAGCGCACAATTGTTTCTGGACTAGGTAGTTTACCGATACCTACGTCTCCGCATGCTAATAAGCCGACATCGGGTTCAATGAAGATAAAACCTTTTGATTTTAGATAGGCTATGTTTTCGGTAACGATGGTGTTGGAGTACATGTTAGAATTCATAGCAGGAGCAATAATAATTGGTTTTTTACAAGCTAAAACCAAGGTAGATAAAAAGTCATCGGCAATACCAGCTCTTAATTTTCCTATGAAGTTAGCTGTAGCGGGTGCTATCAAGAGCAGATCGGATTTTTTAGCTAATTCGATGTGAAGTATTTCGCCGTTTTTATCGTCTAAGAACATGTCCGATATTACAGGGTGCTTAACAATGCTAGCAAAAGATAATGGTGAGACGAAGTTTGTGGCATTTTTGGTCATGACTATTTGAATATCATGGCCCAATTTCTTTAAAGTGCTTGCCACGTCTATAGTTTTATATGCGGCTATTCCGCCAGTGACACCGATAGTAATCATAATAATTAATCATCTCCAATTATATTTTTGTTGTTATGAGATTTGGTAAATGTTAGAAAGGATCTTTATCTATTATGCTTTTCTCATCTCCAGGTATAATGTTGTCGTTATGAGATTTAGTAAATTTTAAAAACGATCTTTTTTTATCATGGTTGTCTTGAAACTGCATTATAACTTTATTCAGAAAATCTTTGTCAAAAACTTCGATTTTTTTAGCAAACAAAGTCTTCTTTAATTCTTCATCACAAAAAGAATTTGCTATTATCATGAATTTGGTTCGTTTAAATTCCTCGTTTTGTTTGGTGAATGCTGCTAAGTCCACTTTGGATAGATCTATTTCATGATTAAAGCATTTCAAGCAAATTTTGCCCCGTCTGTGAAACATAATTAAATCGCAATATTTTTTTTCGGCCTCGCTAGGTAAATTAACATTATAGCCTAAGCGTTTATACATTTCGGTTACATAGAGAACGAACTGATCTTGAGGCATATTGTTAATATTGTCGATATTAGATTGTTCTTCAAAGCGCTTATTGGATTTTGCTCTATTAAATATAATAACAACAACTAAAGATAGTATCAAAGATACTTCTAATATTGTCGGAATGGAATTCATATCTTTAAATATAAATAAATAATATAAATATCCCGAAATAGTTAGTAAAATGATTCTAAAAATAGATACTAACATGATCACACTCTCCTTTTTAAAGGAGTATTGACTAATTTTAAAAAAATTATACAATTTTTTGGAGGAATTCATAATGAGTAAAATTTTAATTAAGGTGTTTATAAAGCAGGAGAAGGATATAGCAGTAAGACATCAATATGGAATTTTATCTGGAGAAGTAGGAATAGTATTAAATATAATATTGTTTATACTAAAGTTAGGTATAGGGATAATATCGGGAAGTTTAGCGATAATAGGAGATGCTATAAACAACTTTTCGGATTTCACATCATCGATAATAACGATAGTAAGTTTTAAGATAGCAGCAAAACCGGCGGACAAAAAGCATCCGTTTGGGCATGCTAGGATAGAGTATATATCTGGATTAGTGATATCGTTATTTATAGTAGCAATAGGGTTTCAAATTTTAATAAGTTCGGTGCAGAAAATATTTGTACAGGAAGAGTTAGTAATAAATGCGTATAGTTATGTAATTTTGACATTTTCAATTTTTATAAAAATTTGGTTATATAAATTTAATACAAGAATAGGAAATGAAATAGAATCTAATACGATTTTAGCGGCGGCGAAGGACAGTATAAATGATGTTTATATAAGCCTGGGTATATTGGTATCGATACTAGTATCAGAGAAGATCGGAATTAACTTAGATGGATATATAGGATTGCTGGTGGCGATATTTATAATCTATTCTGGAGTAATGTTAATAAAAGAAACAATAGATCCGTTATTAGGAGAGGCACCGGATGAATTATTGGTGAATAATATTAAGAAGAAAATTTTATCATATGAAGGAGTGTTAGGAGTGCATGACTTGTTAATACATTCATATGGTCCGAATCGGATTTATGTTTCTGCACACGTAGAAGTGGATTCCAATGTAGATATTAATACAAGTCATGATTTAATAGATGGAATTGAGCATTATTTTATAGATGATATGGGGATTGAAATGGTTATTCATTTAGATCCAATATAGAAAAAAGTGCACTATTGGATTAATTAGGTTTCCTCGGCACTTTTGGTATTATCTTCGCCAGTTGTTTTAATGAAGTCTGCGCTAAACACGTTTCCTTCGCAACTTATAATTATTACTCTAAACAATGCATATAACTGTACACCTAACAACATACTGATTAATCCAAATCATTTTCCACCGTGAAGCTTTACATTGTTGTCTAGTATTTTGGGGATGATGATAAATCCATCTATTTGCTGTAAGACGAAGACAGTTGGTTTAAATCCATTATAAAAAAGAGTGCAGTATAAGATTAATTTGATTTCCTCGGCACTTTTACTTTTGGTAGTATCTTCGTCAGTTGTTTTACTACAGTCTTCACTAAATAAGTTTCCTACGCACCTTATAATTATTACTCTAAACAATGCACATAACGGTACACCTAACAACATACCGATTCATCCAAATCATTTTCTACCGTGAAGCTTTACATTGTTGCCTAGTATTTTGAGGATGATGATAAATCCATCTATCTTGCTGTAAGACGAAGACAATTGGTTTATATCCAATATAAAAAAGAGTGCAGTATAGGATTAATTAGATTTCCTCGGCACTCTTGATAGTATCTTCGCCAGTTGTTTTACTAAAGTCTTCACTAAATACGTTTCCTACGCACCTTATAATTATTAATCTAAACAATGCACATAACGATACACCTAACAACAGCCGATTCATCCAACTTATTTTCTCCCGATTAATATAGATAGGAGTACGACAATGTGATGAAGCTTTACATTGTTGCCTAGTATTTTGGGGCTAATGATAAATCCATCTATTTGCTGTAAGACGAAGACAATTGGTTTATATCCAATATAAAAAAGAATGCACTATAGGATTAATCAGATTTCCTCGACACTTTTGTTAGTATCTTCGCCAGTTGTTTTAATGAAGTCTTCACTAAACACGTTTCCCACACACCGTATAATTATGACTCTAAACAATGCACATAACGGTACACCTAACAACATGCCGATTAATCCAAATAATTTTCCGCCGATTAATATTGCTAAGAGTACGACAATGGGATGAAGCTTTACATTGTTACCTAGTATTTTGGGAACGATTATAAATCCATCTATTTGTTGTAAGACAAATACAATTAGCATAGCATAGACAGCTTGATTTATTCCTCCGCCGATGGCACCAATTATTCCGGCTAAGACTAATCCTACTATGGGACCGAAATAGGGAATTATATTAAAAATTCCTGATACTATGCCAATTATTATAGCGAAATCTAGGTTTATTATGCTGAGGCCAAAACCAACTAAGACAGCCATGATTACGGCATCTAATATTTGCCCTCGAACATAACCTGTTAGTACGGAGTTTAAATCTCGACCTACACTTGTAGTGCGTCTGTACCATTTCTCGCTTAGAATAACGGCTAATAAATTATTGAAAATTTTCACTAGTTTTGGTTTATCTTTCATGATGTATATCGCTAAGATTGTACCAAAGATTATATCTAGTAAATTTCCGCCGATATCAGCTAAGGAAGTTAAAAATAGTTGGCCGAATTTGGCAGCCCAAGAATTGATAGTGGTATAAATCATGGTAAGGATTTCTCTAGCTTTTAGGGATATTTCATCATTTGAAAGATTGTTGACCAAATTTTCTGCTGTATTCTGAAAATAGGATATATAGGCACTGACAGTTTGAGAAATACCTTCTATATCTGTTTTATGGATTACTTGTTGCATATTCATGACGATCATTAATACAAACAAGCCGATAATAGCAACGATCGTAATAATAGCAAAAAAAGTAGCTAAAGTACGTAATTGGGACGAGCTTAGCCGTTTATACTTAATAGCACCCAAGTATAAATCTACTACAGGTTCCATTAAATAGGCTAAAACTAAACCAATAAGTAATGGAGAAGTAAGATCCATTATCCAGTCATATAGGTTGTGAATAAGAGACATAATAGAAACAAATTTAATCATACAAAGGGTAATAAGCATAGTTATCACTACACTTATTACGACATAGACGCATATTGTATAATATTTTGTGCGCTTTTCTACTTTCATCGCATATCCTCTAAAAGTTTGATAAGAAACGTATACACTCGGTTAAAAGAACTTATATTCATTCTTTCCTTGGAAGTATGAATATCATAGACATCCGGACCAAGAGAGATAGCATCAAGGTTGTCAATTTTTTCAGACAAGATACCGCATTCTAATCCGGCATGTATGGCTTTGATAACAGGTTCTTTATTATAAAATTTTTGATATGTGTCTTTAGCTACCGCCCGAATCTTGGAGTGTTCATTAAACTGCCAAGCCGGATAATCGCTGTTTTCTGAGTATTGGATATCCATAATTTTGGCGATAGATTTAATTTTACGTTTTAGGTCTATTTTTTTGGATTCGAGAGAGCTTCTGATCAGCAAAGTAACGGATACAACATTTTTGGCAGTTGAAACCACGCCGATATTTAAAGATGTTTCTACCAAATTCTCTATATGACGACTTTTAGCAACAACGCCATTTGGCAAGATACGGAGTAAATTAATAATTTTAAGTTTTGAGTCGATCATAAATTTTTCATGATCTTCGGTAGCATTTTCTTCGGCCGAAATTTCTTTAGAAGCAGGCTCTAAAGTGATTGTTAAATCCGGATCTTGAACGGAGTATTCTAACTGAAGCATTTTTTCGATTTCTTTTAAATATTCACTTAAGGCCGAATATTTGTCTGTCGAAATAGTAATTGTAGCGAGACATTCTTTAGTTATAACATTGTCTTTTTGGCCACCATTGATAGAAGATAGACCTATATTGAATTTTTCATTTAAAAGATCTAAAACTCTGGCCATAAGGACATTAGCATTCGCACGTTCTTTGTGGATTTCAGCACCTGAGTGGCCACTTTTTAGACCGGAAATTTTTAGATCGTATAGTGCTTCGCCGGGTGGGATAGAAATTTTAACGCCGTTTATAGTTAAGTTGATTCTAATTCCGCCTGCGCAACTTGTTAAAAATTCACCCTCTAGGTCGGTGTCCAGATTAATTAAAGTATGACCTTTAATCAAATTCGGATCTAAAGCGACAACACCGGCCATACCGGTTTCCTCTTCAGAAGTCATGAGCATGCATAAAGGAGGATGTTTAAGGGAAGAGTCTTCCAAGATGCTCATTTGATAAGCAAGGGCGAAAGCGTCATCAGCGCCTAAAGTGGTACCTTGAGAGAAGATGAAGTCATCTTGAATTTGGATATTTAAAGGATCTTTTTCAAAGTCAAAATCTGGTGGGGCAGAAGAGTCTTTTTCGCAGACCATGTCTAGATGACCCTGAAGAATTATTGGTGTACTGTTTTCATATCCTGGGCTAGCTGATTTATAAATATATAGATTAAGGGCATTATCTTGAATAGCCTTTAAACCGAGATCTTTAGCAAATCCGAGTAAAAAATCACTTAAAGCTTTTTCATTGCCGGATCCATGAGGAATAGAGCAAATCTTTTTGAAATTATCTAAAGCAGTATTCATACAAAACCTCCTTGTTCATAATTAAGCATATTTCATTAGTATTCTTATTATATCTATCTTTTATGCAGAAGTTAGACGCTCGGTTCAAGAAATACAAACTTTAATCCTTTTTAAATATAAAAAAACTCTATGTGCAATTAGCGAAAAGTAACAAACTAAACGACAGTTTATATTCCAAAGTTAAAATATGAGAGCTATTTTGAATAACTGATAGCATATAATTAATATAAGCAAATAAATATTAAGAAAAGGATTTTCTACATATATGTATCGTAACTTGAGAATTAAACAATGCTTGCTACCTATATACAATGGTCAGATGGTAAGACTTTATATTACAAATATATCCGACCAAAATCTTTATGATGTTGAGCTAAAAGTTATTAGTAATGCAGTAGAATTAATGCATTATAGAAATGTACCATATAAATATATAAAAGATCCAGATGGATTTACTGTTTTTATTTTAGATATACCAAAGAAAACCAGTGTTTATATAGAGTACAGTATTAATGCCCCCTGTAATATGAACAAAAATATATTAAATTACATACAGCTTTTAAAAACCGAAACTAATACACCAGTCTTAATAGATAAAATTTATACACAAGATTTAACATATGAAACTTATACCCAAGCTTTAATGGGTGAAACTAATACACAAGTCTTAATAGATAAAATTTATACACAAGATTTAACATATGAAACTTATACCCAAGCTTTAATAGGTGAAACTAATACACAAGTCTTAATAGATAAAATTTATACACAAG
>LNZM01000008.1 GCA_002007295.1 Candidatus Epulonipiscioides saccharophilum
GGCGACAGCTCCTTAGAAAATAAAATTAAGAAGAAACAGGACCTCCGCTCAGTCCTTGCAAAATTACAACAAGAGCTGGCGCACATAAAAGTTTCCTCTAACTTCCAAGGTAGCGGGACCCCCCTCCCGGAGGGGGGGTAGGGAGGGAGAAAGCGTGACTTCTAGTTGTAGTTACTTATTTAAACTGACAGAGAGAATGTGTGCCTGCAAATTTTAGTTACTAATCTGAGTTATCATGTATTACGAAGTGACGGAGAGAGAACCGCTTCCCAGCAATTTTGTGAAAACTGAAGGGAACACCAAGCAATAACTGACTAAAAGGCTAAAAGCTGTCCTACCTGAGAAATTAGATTAATTTTTCCGTAAGATAACAATAAAAAAAGGAGATAAACAAATGTCTTTATTAAAAAAATACCAAAAACAAATAGTTCTCGCATTAATCACTGCGGGCGCTATAGGAACATATCCATTTACTTTTAATGTACAAGCTACCGATCAATCGGCACCTAATACTAGTGATTCTATTCTATTAAGTGCAGCTGACAAGGATACATTACTTCAACTAGGCTTACCTTCGGATCCATCGGCCGAAATAGGTGAACCTCGATCTGACGAGGATAAAATATTAACTGAATCCGGTGATACTGTCCCAAACTACGTCATTTCCACTGATATCCTTAATAAGGCTATCAACTATGCTCAAACTATGAACATATCCGAAATAGCTGGTATCGAATTTAACGAATCTGTGATCGCTGTCCAAAAACCCGGCTCTTCCTCCAACAAACTTTCTGCTACTTCTCAAAAGTTTGTCGATGTTAGCGCCAAAGATAACGCTTTCGATCAATTATTGGCCTTCGTAAAACCAGTACTAGTACAGTCCTCTTCCTTTATACACTCCATCGATCAATCGAACTCCGACTTAAACTTAAATTTAGGTCATCTCAAAGAAATTAAAGAAAAACTGGACGAGCTAGTCACCAACGTCGAGGCTATGTCTATAACTCCGGCTACCGGTAATGCTTATTACCAATCATTAGTTAAGCTACTTCAATATATAGACACCATCGACGCTCACATGGACATGACTCCGGCTCTACCAATTGTTGATCGATCTTTATCCAATAATCCAGCAACAGCTCAGCCAGTCCAACTGGATCCTAATTTTACTTTTTCCGATGGCTCGATCTCGAATCCTTCGGCCATATTAGAAACTAACCGCATTCACGTAAGTGCTTACTCGGGCGCCGACGTTCCTACTGACGAATATTGGATTTCTAAAGATCACTATGACGCTTTAGTAAAGGAAATTTCCTCTGCTACAACCTCAGCTCAAAAAGCTCATAAATCCGCTTTATTTGCTACCGAAGCTTTGGAGCATACACCCGTTATTGGAAAAATAACTAATTTAAACACGAACGAAATTGTTAATTCTTCGATCACTTCAGTTAAAACATCCGATGAACAAGCATTTGGTACCCCAACTGGAACCAACTCCGAGCATTCTAATAAATTAGCTTTGGACACTGCTCTTACTAATTTACAAACCGATTACTCTACATATGTTTCCGAGGCGAAACTCGGTACAGCAACTATTTTTAAAAACGTACTTTCTGCTCAAGCTAACCTTAAAATGGCTTTGGCTATGTCCGGCATGAACGTTACAAATAATAATGAAACGAAATCAATCACTGAGTTAATCACCGCTTTAGATACTTTAGTACCTGAAAATGGTAATATAGATATAACCACAGAAAACGAAAATCTAACCGATCAAAATAAAATTTATGTTTATGTTAGAAAAGCAACCGCAACCGATCTTGAAGGTGAAGTAGGTTCTGAGACTTTTAAATTGGACCTTAAACCTTTTAAAAATTATGCCGTTCCAGCAATCGGTCAGTTACTCGTTTGTTCTCCCTCCGAAGCTGAGGATATAGCCTTGTATGTGAATCCAGCCGATAATTCGGTTGCCGAAGACGAGTGTAACTTGCTTTCTTCTTTCGGATCCGAAAATTATTTTATAGCTCCTCTTGTAAAATCTCACCCTGATCACGTTCCTACTTGGACTCCTGGCGGTTCTCATCAACTTCCAAATGCTTCAGCTATTCCTACTCTCGGCAAATATATCACCCCAGCTGAAGCTACCACTCAACTTAAAGCCATAGAATCCCAAATAATCACTTACAAAACTTTTGACAATGTAAAAAACGACGGCTCCTCTTACAACGCAGAAACCAATGGCGATAAAGCACTCTTACTCGGAGAAATTGCAACCGGTCAAGCAAAAGCCGATGGTCAAACAGTTAATGTTTTATCCAGATTTATTACAAATTTAGGCTCTACAATATCCACTTTTATTGAGGATGTACACAAAAACGGAACGGATCATGAAGCTAAAAAGATCGCTTATTTAAATCTTCAAAAATTAATGTTTCATCTCGGTTTAGCTACCAATGATTCTAACTCTTTTAAATTGGATGCTAAAATGGCTGAAAATTTTGGCACCGTTTACAAAGGTCAAGACGGGGAATTAAGCTCCAATCCAACCGCTTCTTTTGATCTATCATATGGCAATACTTGGGAACAATTCATGACTGGAGACGGAGAAGGTAACGCTCCACAACCAAGAGTATTCCATAATATTTCAACAATTTACGGTATAAATTTACTTGAAGCTGATTCTTGGGTAAATCAAAAAACTCATGATGACCTTTACGAAGTAGCCAAAGAAGCCTACAATTTCATTAATGCCATCGAGAATCCAGCCGATAAGAATAAAATAGTAGCATTCGAAAAGAAAAGTTGTGAAGACATGAAAGCACAGATAACTGCTTTAGAGAATGCTTTAAAAACATACGATAGTAAATCCTCCGTCAGATATGGAAATATGGAGAATATACTAGATGATTATATTAAACTACAAAACGCTATCGGATCTCCCGATGATTCTAAGAATGAGTCTGTAAGTAGTGGCCTAAAATATTTGACTCTTCCTAGTTCCGATTCTGCTCGTCAATTAGTGGCGGACAACAACATTGTAATCTCAGATGAAGGTATTTTCAAAATTATTGTTGAACCTAAAACTGGCGATAATCCAATAATCCAACAAAAACAACTTATCGAAACTGGTGATTCTTATTGGGTTACTCCGGCCGAAGTAACTGCTCTCGAAACACCTTTAAAAAACGCTGTTGATCTTAAATCCTTATTAGATCAAATTTTCACTTTAGAAGGCGAAGGTGATTCACAACAACTAAAAGCTACAGATTTTTCCTCAATCACTGACACTAAAATTCTAGCGAAAATCGCTGACCTCGGCCAAGTTATATTCGACGGAATAACAGACGATACAAAATACTCTATCGATTTGTTAGCCGCTAATTTAAATGAATCTATTAAAACTTTTGAGACAGCCGCCGAAAAAGCATCGAAAGAACCAACCCGCTATACTAATGCTAGATCTGATTTGCGAACTACAATCTGGGGCGGCTCAACTCCAACTGCCGGCTCACCAAAGTCTATTGTAAAAACTCAAAAAGTTACTGTTGACGAAATTACAAACACTCATATTTATTTAGCCGAAGATACTAGCGCCGAAGTTTCAAAAGCTAGAACTCTTGTTGTCTCAAAAGATAATGGCTTAACTTTCGCAGTCTTTAACCCTTTAACTAATAAATGGGCCAATATGGGCTTGCTTGTAAATGGCGCTATATCCGGAAATCACGTGATAGATCAAAATACTAAATGGATATCTCCAGAAAATTTAGCCACTTACAACTCCGCAATCGAGACTGTAGAATCAACTTTGATCGAAAGCTCGCCAACCGCTAAAATAATCACTGTGAACGGCGACACTGTAACTGTTCCCGATGGCGACGCTACAAAAATTCCAGAGGCTAACCTTGTTGCCGATAACCGAACAATTTATGCCGACTTAAAGTTTACAGATGAATTTTCAAAAATCACTGATTACGCAACTTATTTTTCAACCGAAACTTTTGATTTAGCCAAAGTCGCTTTTGAAAATGCACAGACAGCTCTATCCGACGATGTACAGAAAGCACACGAGGCACTCTCTAACTTTAAGGCCACAATCGGATCTCCGAACAACGCCGATACTTCTAATTCCGAAGCTAATGGCTACGTAGTTGGTAGCATAGCTGGATCGGGCCACAAAGAAATCGTTGCAGCTATTAAAACAGGCGACAAAACAACAGGTTATTTCCCAATTAACGTTCACAAATCAGCCGACGGGATAACCAAAGCAGATAACAAAGGTATCCTTGACACTTCTGAAATAACAAAATATGTAACCGCACAAATAATTTCAGAATTAAGCATTGCATTTTTAAATGTGGATAAATTAATAAATAAAGTTGAATCAGAATGGACCCAAAAGGTAACTGCTGGTAAAACAGACTGGATCAAAGAATTAGCAGATAATTCCCAATACTTAGAAACATTTACACAATACACAACATTAAAAAGCCTTATTGATGCGTACCAACCTAAACCGGCTCTGGCCGTTACTTATAAATCCGCAGTTAATGAGATGATCAGTAAACTTACCGCCGAAAAAATAAATTTAGCTCTTGCTTCTATCCCGGATAACGGCGTTGTAAATAACGATTCTCCATTTATAGTAACAGGCGATATCGCTTCCGATAATTATGTGCCAAAATTAAACACTCCTGCATACAAATTTTCTTTGGACGGATTCGTAGAAACAGACAAAGACGGAAACGTAAAAACTATAGGCGAAGGTGACAACCAAAAACAGGTTAAACTAAATGAAAATGATAAATGGATAACTCCAAATTTAGTTACATCCTTAATTGACTCTTTAGATTTAGTCAACACTCTTATCATCGAAGCAAATGCTCTTAAAAAGAATCCGGACGGTACTAATTCAGAAACTACCGAAGGTCATATCGAAAAATATCTTGACGATGAAAATTACTTTACTACTAAATTCGAAACCCTTACAGAGACTGATTTACAAGCCTTTAAGGTTAATACCGTACCAATTATTGATACCGGATTATTACCAGGCCTTATAGAAGACGCAAAAATAATTCTTTACGGAACGGACCAAGTACCTAACGGATCCGGATTCCATAAAGATTTATCAATAAGCGCAGTTAGCGGTAAAGATTTATTAACCTTAACCGAGTTTCAAACTATAGATGAAAACAAAAATGGATTAGATAACGAAGAAATTACTACTTTAGGTGGCCCTTTAAGATATATCCCAATAACATCGACATATATTACCGAATTAAAATCCGCTATTCAAGCAGGCGAAAACGCACTGAACGAAGCAAGTAAAAAGGATGCTGTCACACAATTACAACAACTCATTAGTAAAAAAGAAGCAGAAATAAAAACTTTGGCCATTACTTCTGATAACCCAAAAATTAAGTTATACAACCTATATGTACAAGTTAAGACTAAATTAGTCGACGAAAATGGTAATCAGGTTCAACCTGATTCTGACGGCGGTCTAAATACTCCTAAAGACCGAAAATGGTTATCTGAAAAAGAACATAATGACGCTAAGAGAGTTTATGCAGCCATCCAAGCCTTTTTGAATGCTACAGATCATAACGTAGCAGATTTCAATAATGAAGAGTTACAATTAACTGTAGACGCAGGCACCGTTATTAGTTATACGCCACAATCTGGCACGCAAGAGCCTTTAACTATAGAGCTTATTGAGCAGGCCGAAGCAATTCGTGATGAAGCCAACCAAGAATTTGGCGGAATAGAAAATTTACTCGCAAGTAACCTAGACGGATTAGATGCCTTAACTTTAGCCATGATGCAATCTTTAGACAAAAATAATAATGGATTAACTACAGACGAAATCTGCTCGATCAATTATGCTACTAAAACATATTTGGACGAATTAAATTACGCTATTAAAAGCGGTCGAGACGACTTAAGTGGAACAACAAACGACGGTTACAACAGAATATCTGCTAGACTATTGCAATTGGCCATAAATAAGAAGGAAGCAGAAATAAAATCTTTGGATATACACGCCGGTACTAACGCAGAAGTTAAGCTTTATAACCTATATGTAGACGTTAGATCTAAATTGTTTGACCAAAATGGTGAGCCAGTAATCTCTGATCAGCATAATGGATACAATACGCCAATAGGCAAAAAATGGTTATCTCCAGATGAGCATACTAACGCTACCCAATTATTTAACGACATCGAAACCTGTCTAAATTCTCTCGAGTATACAGACTCCAGTGCATTCTTAACCAAAACAGTCGAATTACAACAATCCGGCCTAGCAGTTAGCGAATATCAGTTAAAATACGGAAAACAAAAGGAGTTAAGCCACACTCTTATTGACCACGCAAAAGAACTTCTCTATGGTCCTGACAAAATATCTGGCGGAGCAGACGATTTATTAATAAGCAACATAGATGGTGGCCTTGATGCTTTAACTTTAACCAAACTAAAAGATTCGGATTCAAATAACAATGGATTAGATAAAACAGATCTAGCTAACTTAAATCCGATAAAGTATATAACCAAAGAATACGCTACAAAATTACTTATGGCTATCACAAAAGCTGAAGCCTTAACCGAAGACAGTTCAGCAAACGATAAACTGGATGCAACCATAGAATTAAATCGCACCATAGATGAATTTTATTCAGAACTAAAGATCATAGATATAGCCCTGGATAACCCAGAAATTAAGTTATATAACCTATATGTACAGGTTAATGACCTATTAGATAATGTATCCTCTGATTCTGAAAACGGGCTTAACACTCCAATAGGTCAAAATTGGTTAACACCAGACGAATATACAGAGGTCCTTAGAGTACGTACAGAAATTTCAAAAACATTGGACAAAACAGACTATACAATGATTGACTTCTACTCAGAAATTGCTACTTTATCTTTAGCCGGAGAAAATGTTATAGAATACGATCTAAAAGAAGGTAAGCTAAAGACTTTAGAAAACGCCATTGATGAAGCGAAAGAACTTCTATATGGCCCAGATCAAGAGAATAACGAAATAGACGATTTATTAATTAGTAATATCGACGGTGGTAAAGACGCTTTAAGTTTATCCACAATAGAAAACGCAGACACAGATGGAACGGCCGGATTATCTCAAGTCGAAATAGAGGTACTCGATTCGGTAGAGTATATAACCTCGTCTTATGCTTCCGATTTAAAAACGGCTATCGAAGCCGGTGAATCTTTACTCGAGTCAAATGATCAAGGCCAAACCGGAGAAAGTCAAAATGCAGAGAAAAAACAAGTAGCAAAAACGTTAACTAAGTATATATTAGAACATGATTCTAAACTAAATACTTTGGCTATAAAGAGTACTAACGAAGAAATCAAATTATATAACCTATTTGTAGGTGTTCAAGCTATATTATTTGCATCGGATAACAACAAACAAATAATGCCAGATGATCACGACGGAGTAATTACACCAGCACATAAAAAGTGGTTAATTCAAGAAGAGTATGACAAAACAATTGCAACTTACGAATCCATTAAAGAATTTTTAGACGCTGAAAACCATACCGCAGAGATATTCAACAACGAAATCTCAAAATTAAAATTATCCGCTGAAGAAGTTAGCACTTACGAGCCAAAAATTGGTACTCAAGAACCTTTAGGTCAAAATCTTATTGATTCAGTAGAAGCAATTCGTTCCGGATTATTCACAAGTGAACTAGACGGCGTAGATATATTAACCTTAGATTATTTGCAAAAGATCGATAAGGACTCCGCCGGATTAAGTCAAGCCGAATTAGATAGTTTAGAAGCGCTAAAATATGCATCCCAAAATTATGTGACCGAATTAGAAACTGCTATTCAAGCTGGTATAGTGGAATTAAGTGGCTCCGATGAAGATGCGAAAGCACAAGCAGCGAGACTATTACAGTTAGCCTTAAATAAGAAAGACGCTCAAGTAAATACCTTGGCCATAACTATTGACAACTCAGAAGTTCAACTATACAACGTATATGTACTCATTAAAGCTATATTATTTGACGGCGAAAATAAAGTAACACCTGATCATAACGACGGCTTCAATACTCCTGTAGGCAAAAAGTGGTTAACCGAATCCGAATTTGCGCTGACCGATCAACTTTATACAGAAATAGTAACCTTGCTAAATTTAACCCCTAATCTTGAAAATGAACTTTTAAATAAAGATGCTTTCTTAAATAAAATAGCTGACTTAATATCATTCGGAGAATTAGTTTGCGAATATAGTCAAAAAGAAGGAAAACAGAGAGAGCTAAACATTGACTTTATTAATGAAGCCAAAGAACTTATATATGGTGCCGACCTAGAACTTGGCGGATCAGACGATTTATTACTAAGCAACCTACTTGGCGGAATAGATGCATTAACCTTAGAAAAAATGGAACGTGCAGATAAAGATCAAAATGGATTAGACGAATCCGAAATAGACAGATTAAATCCAGTAAAATATATAATTTCACATAAGCGTTTTTCTTTCGAGGATCTTATTTGGGACGCTGAAGAAACATTAGCCAACGAATCTTCAACCGAGGATGAGAAAAAAGCAGTAGCTGAACAATTGGCTAGGGCCATAATTGAGCATAAAGAAGAACACGTAAAGCAATTAATAATCACTGCCGAAAGTGAAGAGGTAGCGTTATATAATTTATTTGTAAACGTTAAATCGATCTTATTTGCATCGGATAACGGCAAAAAAATAATGCCAGATGATACCGACGGATTCAATACACCAATAAATAAAAAGTGGTTAACAACAGAGCAGTATATCAAAGTAGACGAAACATATAGCGCAATCGAAAATATTTTTGATAATAGAAACATTTATAGCGACGAAACAGACTTCAGAAGCCAAATATCCGGATTACAAACAAAAGCTTTAGAAGTAAATAAGTACGAACCACAACAAGGAAAGCAAACAGCTGCAGACAGCGAGGAAAAGAAAGCAGAGCTTGCAAACTTGATGATCGCTATAAACGATCTAGCAACATTGATCGGGGCCAATAGCTATAAGCTAGAATCCGGTAAACTGGTAATAGATACAAGCGTAAAACCAGATTCAGAGAATATGCTATATCCGAGTTCTTTACTTGGTACTGACATAAACGGTACGGATACAGACGGCGATTTACTTCCAGATTCTGGCTACAAGTGGGCTGAATCCGAAGACATAAGCTTAGCCAAAGAAGATATATTAGAAGGTGTTAAAGTTTATAATAGCTACATGTCATTAACTAGCAATATAAGAAAAACAAAAGAAGAATTAATTAGCTTCACAGCAGTCTTAAATAACTCGGCAGAATATGGTTCTAAAGGTCTATATACGGATGTAGCTAAGCACATGGCCCAATACATTCTACTTATTGAAAATGGGCACGATAGCAACACTGATATAGCAAACCGGCCGATCATAGCATTGTCGAAGATCGAGAAAGTCAAAAATGGTAATGCTATCTGGCCTATAAACTATTGGGCTACTTCTTCCGATGTAAAGGTTATTAACGATATTTGTAACTCAACTAAAACTGTGCTAGAAGAAAATGCTAATTTAATATCTGGAAAAATAAATATAGCCATTAATAAGTTAGTAGAAGAACATAACAAAATTAAATCAGCGTTTGAAACCTTCTACGGAGTAGACATTTTTGGAGCTATTTTACCACATGTAGCACCGCAGGTTACGGCTGGAACGAAAGATGTACTAAACAAAATAGTAGCCGAAGAAATAGAGACCGCTAAAAAACTTGTAACGGGCCTATACTTTATGCCAGGAATAGAAATAGATGGCTACACGAACCTTAATCTAAACCACAAAGATGCGGACCAACCAAACACGGATATTTTCGTAAGTGCTAGTGGCTTAGATGTACCAAAGGACTATAGATGGTATCACCTAGATGATGTTACAAACTATACTTTCGCCATCGCTAAAGCTATAGATACGAACGTAATTAATTCGGATACTTTAAATAATTTAAGAGAAGCGACGGCAGCATTCCACAGTACGCTGAAGCCAGTTATAACCGAAGAACCGAATGGAGAATTTATCAATGCTCAAGCTTATGCAAAAGAAGCGCTAAAAATAGCGTACAACTTAATTGGTATAGAGTTTAGTGTAGATTCCCTAAAATCTTCTGAAACCGTTATGCCGGGCGTTAAAGCAATATTTAGCGAGCTTTTACCTTATGTAAATCTAGACGATGCGGAAGATCAACAAGAAGAAATGTTAATAAAAGAAAGTACATCCGGAAATGGAACAGACGTATCGGAAAAAGATTATTGGGTATCCACAAATAAAATAGCAGAGTATAAAGGACAACTAGAAAAATTAGTTGCTCTTACTAAAGAAGCTCAAAGTGCCCCTGCCTTAGATAGCATACGATCCTCTTTGGAACCGATAGTATATTCTGTGATGAATCTAGCTATTAGAAACGGTGGTGGTTCTTTAGAAGAAATGGCGAGATTAGTAAATGAATTGAAGGCCTTAATAACAAAAGGAGCATTCTTAAGAGACGGTATAGCCCACGAAAATAATGATACTTATAATCCATTAGTGGACTCTAGTAATAGCAATAATCTAAATCCTAATGGGACAAAGGAAGATTCTAAATATACTAAGTATTGGCCAAAATTAGATCCAGTTGGAAATATATTATCATCTAGTCTAAACGGACGAGATATTCCGCAAAATAGCTATTGGGCTACTATTGCTAATTATTCTCATTTCTCAGTAAACTTAAATA
The DNA here is from genome assembly GCA_002007295.1 of Candidatus Epulonipiscioides saccharophilum. Taxonomy (GTDB): domain Bacteria; phylum Bacillota; class Clostridia; order Lachnospirales; family Cellulosilyticaceae; genus Epulonipiscioides; species Epulonipiscioides saccharophilum. The sequence continues at coordinate 10,782 of LNZM01000008.1, forward strand.
CGGCCATGGAAGTGGTGGATAAAATAAATTTAGACATCCCTGTGACTATTGCTTATGTAGAGCAAACTACAAAAAAATTAGAAAGCTACTTAAATTCTGTTGCACCTTTTGATACACCTAAAAAAGGTCTACTAATCGATCCAACTAAATCTAGGCTAGCAAATGAGAAATCAGCCTTGAAAGTAGCAAGAGATCAGTCCGAGTCACTTCTACCTATTGTTACGCAAATGAATATGGCCGATAATTCTATATTCGATCATGGAGACGTAGACGCAGGTGTCCTTTGGATAACTGATAAGCCTATAAACGGTAGCCAACACTTTACAGAAGATTCCCCGGTTGATGTCTTGACAGAATTAATATCTGAAGCGGATACACTATTGAAACAATCCATTAATAAGTCAGATGCAGATTTTAGTAGTGACTTATTAACCGCCTTAGACGAGTTTAAAGCGATTCTGAATAATAGCATTTATAAATACTCAGACGATGAGCAAGACAATGAGCAAGACAATGAGCAAAACGATGGGCAAGACAATGAGCAAGACAACGGTCAAGACGATAACCAAGACGATGAAGACAGTCTAACAGTGGATTATTCGGTTAAGATATATGGTGGAACCGGAACAAGGACAGTAGAATTATCGCAAGCGATAAGGGTTCTTCAGGATCGAATTAAAGAGATAGAGACTTTCATGGCTAACCTTTCGAAAATAACTATTTCATTTGGCAAAACTCTAGCAGATAATCCAACGTATCGAGGACTGAATAATGGAGATTACTATATAGTAATCAAAGATTATAATGAGAATGGAATTGATACCACAGATTACGAAGCATTGAATCAGAAGCTCAAAGAAGCGGAAATCGCTTTAAAAGCTGACGAATCGAGCGTAGAAACACTTACTAGCGGATCCATAGATGGAAAGACAGTAGCGCAAAAAACACCGGATGGAGAACGTCAAGATATGCTATCGCAACTAAATGCTGCTTTCGAGGACGTAGTTGGTAACCGAAAAATAGAAATTCCAGGAGATGACGGTGTAACAAACACAGGGGTGGTCGGTAATACGGATCTACCAAGTAATCCAGCGTTGAGGAAAAAGACTAATGAAGTACCAGAGGCCCATTTGAACTTTGCAAAGCTTGCAACTACGATCAAAAACTTATTTGTGAAGAATAATCCGGTTGTTGTGCCGTATGAATTAATAAAAGCGACTAGCCCAAGTATGGCCGGAGAAAACGTCAATGAAGAAATGATAAATCCGGACTTATTAAATAAGTACATTGTAGGCATAATAAAAGAAAGCATCAGCAACGAATTAATAGACGTAAAAGTATCCACGAAGTTCCCGATCGATCTTAATTCTATCGGAAAAGTTACGGATAACCTGGGCAACAATGGTAAAAATACGGTATACGAAGGATCTAATTTTAAAATTAAACTAACAGAATTGGATGCTAATGGAGAAGAAATAGAACTAGAAAATAGCTATATTTTTGATTATGGTTCTACAGCAACAAATAACGTTGATAACGAAACTTCCTTACATTTCGAAATATCAGGACCGAAATTTAACTACTGGTCCGAACTAGATAAGTTATCAATATTGACGGCCGCCTCACTAATCCATTCTAACCGAGACAACTTGGTTCTAATAGAAGATCCTAGTTTGGCCAATTCAAACGACGCTGCACAACTAATAAAGACGCAAATTTCCGAGCTTCTCTCATCAGCCAATCTTTTGGATAGAGTAACTGTTCAGGTGTTGGCTGATGAATCTCAGGTAGAATTTAACGCAGGGGATATATTTAATTTTACAATCGTTCTGAACTCTAATATTGCTAATAATAAATTCGTAACTCCTGATTTGTCGCCAAAAAATACAGCCTCTAGATTCGGTTCTGATATATCCACTATGCTGTATGAAGACTTCGGAACAAAGGATCAGTATAAAGCAACATTTATGGATGCTTTGGCCAATGATAAGAGTGTAGAACCGTCCAAATTCAATGCCTTTTCTGTTACTATTATTTCAGCATCCAGAATGGTCGATCTAACTTTCGATACGCCATTCGATAATGAGTATCTTCATTATATGGATACAGCCAGTCAAGTGGATTTAGATCCGGATTTCGATTGCTACTATGAGGCCGATTTTGTAGAGGAATTTATATCCGAGGAACTTGAGATAGATTCGTTTGAGGAAATTTTCGAAAACGATTTGTCTGATGAGTTCTTCTGTCCGGTTGAATCCTTTGATGTGGAGGTAGATTTCGAGATCGAAGAAGAATTATTATTATTTTAATTGTGCACTTAGCCTCTCCGTTTTGGAGTGGTATTAGCGTAGCTGACTGAGAGGTTAGGATTTCAAGTACGAAGGTCAAGTGCGAAGGTCAAGGGTGAAGGTCAAGGGCGCAGCTGCGCTGCAACTCTATCCGTCCGCTTCGCGGCCACCTTCCTCAAGAGGAAGGCTTAAGTGCACGCTACCTTGCAATGTTGTTAAGACTTAAGTGCGCTGCTTCCCCGCAATTTTGTGAAGACGGAAGGGCGCATCTTGAGAAGGTCAAAGTGCGAAGGTCAAGTGCGAAATACGAAGCTCCACTCTCTCTAATAAATTAAATTAAACTTCGATCCATTTTTTTTTTTTTTTTGATATATAAAGTTGCGTCTCTTTTTGTCCGATAATC
>LNZM01000009.1 GCA_002007295.1 Candidatus Epulonipiscioides saccharophilum
GTTTTTCGGATAGTACAACATTCATATCTTTATATAGTATATCAAAATAATAAATAAATGCTCCTTGTTCTATTATTACATTATTAAGATAAATCTTATCCTTAATAGTATGACTAATAAGCTCATTGTTTTGAATAAAATCTAACGCTATATTATATCCCTCTAACCTAGTTTGCGGTATTTTTTCGATTATCGGCTTTAAATTTTTATAATTTATTTTCCCTGATGGATACATTGTTAAAATATTTTTATTCTTTTCTATAAATTCTTTTCCACCACCTAATATATTTCTAATTTCTTTCATAATCGGTTTTTCAAAAAATTGATCCACTTTACCTTCTATCTCAGCAAAATCTAAATACTCCAAAAAGTTTCTAAATACAATGTTAGAATATTTCAGAGGTAAAGACTGACTTATATTTGCTAAAAATATATTGCCCAAAATATGAGGCGCTTTTATATCTTTTACACTCGGTTGATACCTTAATGATGTTGGCGCTCCATCTTCGGAATTATTAAATAGATAATATATATTTTCAAATTCTTGAGCCTTCGTAGGTAATGGAAGCTCAATATAATAATCATCTACTTCATTAATAAAAAAAACACTGTCATCTGCCAAAGTCTCATCCTTTAACGTTATAAATACACAGTCTACCTTATAATTGTATTCTAACGATAAACTTCTGCCAAGTATTTCATCTATAGATAGCGGTAAACTATATTCATAAATAATTCCTCTTTGATTATATAATTGGTCTATATCACCTTTTTTATGATCATATTGTGGAAAAAAATCCACACAGTCTAGTAAAGCTTTTTGTAGCTCTTCTACCATAAGTTTATATTCTTGATCCTTATTAGGTATTTTAAGACCTTTTGTATATACGCCACCTGTATTTAACCATATATATTTTGGTCCAACAGGAGTTAACAACATGGTTTTTTGTTCTGTCTCAAAAAAAATATGGCTTAGAGGACCTCCTAGCCATAAATAAACAGTTTGCAAAATACTTAACACTATAAGAAGTGCAAGTATTATTAATTTTATATTTTTCATATTTATTCCTCAAACTCTGTTTGTTGTGGTATCTCGACTAAATTTCCTGGCAAATCTTCTGGAGTACTAACTATATAATTTTTAATTTTTAGTTTATTCTCTTCTGGTTGTCTATAAATATTAAGAGTGATAGAGTTTTTCGGACCTTTTTCTAGCTCTACTTCTTTCAAATTTTCTGCTTCGTTTAAATTTTTCTCTTCTGATTTCTCGTCTTTCTCGTCTTTCTCGTCTTTTACTTCTATTAATTTCAAATCCGGATGAGTATATGTCAAAACTACAGTATTATCTTTTTCTTGTAAACTAAGTAATTGATTAAAAGTTTGTGTAGCTCCTACCGGATCTAATTCATATTCTTTATAAATCTTAGTTCCATTATAAACTACAATAGAAATTTTAGTACCTGCTCGAGCTTCACCCATAAGATTAATTTCTTTTTCAAAAGTAGTTACAAAAGAATTTTCTCCTAAACCCATTAATGGGTTTATTATTTTGACATATTCATCTTTTTTAAATTCTATCGACGAATCTACGGTTGTTTGCTCATATTTATTTGAATCTAAAATTTGTTGAATATTGGTTTGTGTTGCTAACACTTGGTTATTTGTAACAATAATCGTACCCAAAATTATTATTTGAACAATGTATTTATTAGCTTTTACCATGTGATATTTCACCTCCTCCTTACATTTCATGTTCATTATAACTTTTTTGTATTACGCAACTATTACTTTCTACTAACCTTTTTATTACAACTATAGTCAAAATACTTTTTTAAGCGTATAATTCATCTTCACTATAAACTATATAAATTCTTAAAAATCATAATCTAAATTTAATGCATTAAATATAATGGTTACAGTTGTCCCTTGGCCAAGCTCGCTTTCTATATTAATCGTCCCTCCATGTAATTCTACCATCTCTTTTGCTATAGAAAGCCCCAGTCCCGTTCCACCCATTTTTCTTGAACGAGCTTTGTCTGCTCTGTAAAACCTTTCGAATATTCTTTGTAAGTCTTTTTTGCTCATCCCTATTCCAGTGTCTTGAACCTTTATTATTACTTGCTTATTATTAGATAATAATTCTATTTTGATCTGTCCATTATCCTCGGTATACTTTATAGCATTTGATAATATGTTATGAAATACCTGCCCTATACGTGCCGGGTCACCTTCTATTAAATATTCTTTATTTTTATTATAGCTTAATTTTACTTTATGATGTTTTCCTTCTGCCTGAATCGCTTGCGCTCTAATCGTATCTATCAATAATGGATATATATCAACCACTTGCATATTTAACTGCATTTGTTTGTTGTCAATTTTAGAAAGTTCTAGTAAGTCATGCACTAACGTAGTCATACGATCCGTCTCTTTTTCCATAACCGATAAAAAGTCTAACGCTGTCTCTCTTTCATCTATTGCTCCATTTATCAGCGTTTCTGTATACGTCTTAACCGTGGTTAACGGCGTTCTTAATTCATGCGAAACGTTTGCTACAAAGTCTTTTCTCATTTGATCCAACTTTTGTTGACTAGTTACATCCTGCATTACTACTGTTAGTCCTTCTTTTTCTCCATGACTACTTTCATAAGACGCAAAATGAAAACTTATATATTTATCTCCTACGTTCATCATTATGCCATTTTTATATTTTTCATCATCTTCTAATATGTTATCAAAGGATACATCTAATCCAAACTTAGGAAATATATAATCAAATCTGTGATCAATCTTAGACTTTTCCAACATATCGTAACTTACTGAATTAGCATGAATTAGTACTCCCTGTCTGTTAAAGGCTAATACCCCATCTGCTAAATTTTCTAAAATTCTTTCTAACTTATTTTTCTCACTAGAAATATCTAGTAACGTCCTTCTTAGTTCTTGAGCCATTTGATTGAAGCTAACTGTTAATTGACCAATCTCATCATTTGAATCGTTCGGAATTTTTTTAAATGCGCCTTCTTGTAACAACTTAGCACTTCTTGTTAACGCCTTTATGGGCTGAGTTATCATTCTTGCAAAAATCGCACTGAATGCTCCAGCCAATGCTAAGGCCACTAAAGTACCCATTCCTAGCGTGCTCATGACCGTGTCAACATTAGAATATATCTCTTTTGTATCGGATATTACGTATATTATGGCCTTTACTTTATCTGTATCATATTCTATTATCGGTAATGCATGCTCTAAGGTACTTTGTGAATCATGGCCTCCATTAGCTAGATATACCCAGTTTGATGTAGCCATCTTATTCGTGGACAGCGTCTCGTTGACAACTCCTGCAAATCCATTCTTATGTGTGCCCGGTACATAATCTCCTCTCTTAAACTCTGTACCTAATGCTATTTCCACAAATCCTTCATCATTTAATAGCAATAGGTAAGACTTTGATATGATCTCCATCTTTTCCCCTGCTCCACACCGTACGTGAGACTTTCACCTCATACGGCGTTCCAACGATATTAATTTAATTTATTTAATTTCAAAATTTC
>LNZM01000010.1 GCA_002007295.1 Candidatus Epulonipiscioides saccharophilum
TTCTCGCATGCAACCTACATCTTCATTACTAAAGACGCAGTTTCGAGTGAGAATACCCTTTGCAACTAGGGTAACAGTTTTACCTGTACTGACACTTACGAAAGAAGTTGCTTCTTGTCGCACCCCCTGCTCCACACCGTACGTGACTCTTTCGATGTCATACGGCGTTCCATCATACTAACATATTACTCATAAATAATTTATATTTTTATATTTAATAATCCATAGTCCATTTAATTCACTATATCTGTATAGTTGGTTAAATTTCAATAATGTTCTCATAATATTCATTATTTCTAAGACTGGAGTTTTTGACAGACTTTGAATTTAACATAGCAATCACCTCTAATTCAGCAAGTGATTTTCTTTGTCTTACTCGAAGCTACGTTATATAATTTATTTATTTTCTATAATTAGTATTGACTTGTGGCTATCCCTCCATCACTTATTATCATGACTTCATTGGTACTGTGCCACTACTTTCACTACAGTTAAGATGCTTATTTTTCTTCGTCACCAATGTTTCATCGGTAGGTAATTACCTCCACATCTGTAGCTTCCCACGTTCCAATATCTCTATCTGTACATATATAGTTAGGTAGTTGCTATAAGCCTGTGCGCTGGATAATGCCTTTAACATTATAAGGTCGTTCATAACACAAAATTTTACTTAACCTCACACACCTCCAAAAGGATAAGTGCATTTCTACACCCGATTCATCTAGACCCGTACTTTCGCAACTTCGTCAGATACAGTTAGTATCATTCTTACCATGTATATTTTATAGACAGCCGACATATCAGTTACATGCCTTGCCTCCAAAGCAGTTTCGTTTTTCTTTGATATACATAAAATATCAATTTTTTTTACGGTAACTTTCTGCAGTCTTCACCGAGCTTATGACCTTAATTCTTTTACCTACATTAACGCCATTCGGAGTATTACTGGAAGCGTTTCAAGGCGTTACCCTTTCATTCCACTTCTTGAGATATTAGTTCTTCTAAATTAAGAGACTTACGTTCTTTATTTAGTGCCTAAGCTTTTCACTTAGGAACGTGTCGCACTTGTATTAAATTCCGCATATTGGATATGATCATAAATATATCTTACCATCTGTCTTAAGACTTCTAAATTTTTCATCATATTTGGTATCTCTATATAAGATATGCAACCTCCGGTGGATATTCCTTGGAATTGACTTTCAAAATCTAACTTTGTAAAGGCATCAATTTCTTCTCTTACATCGACATGATAACTGTTTGTATAATATCCTTTGTCAGTAATATTTTTAATAAGTCCAAATTTGGCTAAATCAATCTTTGCAAATCGATAGCAAAGTGATTCGGCAGGTGAACCATATAATCCAAAACCTATACCTGTTTCTTCCTTCCACTTTTCGGCTACATCATTCATATAATGCATTAGTTTTAAGGCAAATTCTTTTCCTTCTCCTGTTGTGTGCGACATTCCTCTCATTAACATTGTTACTTCATATAATCCGATATATCCTAATGAGATCGTTGAATATCCATTTAATAAAAGCGGATCAATTACTTCTCCATCCTTTAATCTGGCGATAGCACCATGTTGCCAATGTATTGGTGATTCGTCTGATAAAGTCCCCTTTAATGCATTATGTCTGCACATTAGGGCTTGGAAACATAAGTCTAGCCTATTGTCTAATAACTGCCAAAATACTTCGTCATTTCCATTTGCTATTATTCCTATTTGCGGTAAATTTAAACTTACTACCCCTTGGTTAAATCTACCTTCAAATTTGTAATTTCCATTTTCATCTTTCCATGGCGATAGAAAACTTCTACATCCCATACATGAAAATACCTGTCCTTCATATATTTCTTTCATCTTTTTCGAGGATATATAATCCGGATATAGTCTTCTAGCACTGCACCTTATAGCCATTTCGGTTACATAATCATATTTTCCGCCCGAAAAATTATTATGATCATACAATACATAAATTAATTTCGGAAAGGTCGGCGTAGTAAAAATGCCTTTTTGATTTTTTATTCCTTCGTATCTTTGTTTTAAAATTTCTTCTATTATTAGGGCTACTTCGTCTACATACTCATCTTCTTCGTCTAAAGCTAAAAATAAAGTTACAAACGGACTTTGTCCATTAGTCGTCATTAGTGTATTAATCTGAAACTGGATAGTTTGGACACCGCTTGCTAACTCTTTACTAGTTAAAATATTTACAGCCTTATTTAATTCATCTTTATTTAAAATACTATCTTTTAGTAAGTTATAATATTTGTCTCTGCTTCTTCTTAAATATTTTCCTAAGTGCCTTACATCTACAGATTGTCCACCATACTGGCTACTAGCTACTTGTGCTATTATTTGAGTCATAACAGTACAGGCTACCTGAAAGCTTTTGGGAGACTCTATCATCCTTTTGTTAATAACTGTACCGTTATCTAACATATCTTTTATATTAATAAGACAACAGTTAAAGATGGGTTGCATAAAATAGTCTAGATCATGGAAATGTAAGATCCCATCGTCATGTGCTTGAACAATTCTAGTGGGTAGTTTTTTACGCCTGGAAATGTCCTTTGATACTTCGCCTGCTATCAAGTCACGTTGGGTTGATACCATCATAGCATTTTTATTAGAATTTTCATTCATTACTTCTTCGTTAGTCAACTCTATAATACTTAAAATGCTATGATCAGTTGTATTAGTTTCACGTTTAAAAGCCTGGATTGCTCTATAACCTTCATATGATTTAGCCGTAATTTTATGATCATTTTCAATTAATTTTAAATAAACTTCTGTCTCGATTTGGAAAATAGTAGGTACTGAATCCGATATATGGCTAAACTGATCTTTTATTTCTGATGCTATTTTTTTGGCAATCTCAAGATTTACCATGCCACTTCCATATTTCATTGCCTTTACAATGGCATTGTAAATTTTTCCCTCGTCAAATTTTACCATTTTCCCGTCTCTTTTAATTACATTCATTGAAATAACCCTCTTTCTTAGTATATAAAATTATTGCTTATATACCATTGTATAACTAAGTTGTCTAAAATTAAAGTATTGACTTTTTCGGCAAAATATGCCTACTGTGAGAAAATAAAATAATCAATTTCGAGTTATTGTTATATTTCTGGGCTATATGGGACAAAATATAAATTAAATAAAAAAATATTAATTTGAGCTATATTTTTTTCTAAAAAGGTGTATAATGAAAAAATAATGTATCAAGGAGGACTTTGCATGTTTGAAGATGAAAAAATAGTTGAAGATGACTTAACTATGGCCGACCTTATGTCAGAGGTTGACAAAACTATGGCAAAAATTTATAGGGGTGATATTAGAAAGGCGACAGTACAAGCAATAGAAGAGAATGGAATTATCGCTAGTATAGGTTACCACACTGATGCTTACCTTCCATGGAAAGAATATAGCAGTGGTGAATTTAACAAAGCCGATGTAAAAATTGGTGATGAATTCAATGTTAGTATTCTTCGTTTAGATGATGGAGACGGCAATGTTTTGGTTTCTAAAAGAAAAGTTGAAAATGAAAAATCGTACGACGAAATTGAAAAGATGTTTAAAAATAAGGAAGTAGTAACTGTAAAGCTAAAAGACGTTATTAAAGGTGGCCTAACAACCTCAATTAAAGGCGTTCGTGCGTTTATTCCAGGCTCTCAAATTACAGATACATACGTAGAGGATTTGAAAAGCTACGTAGGTAAAAGTATAGATGTTCAAATAATAGAGTTTGTTCCACAAAAGCGCAAACTAATTGTTTCCGGACGAGCTATAGCAAAACAAAGACGCTTTGAAAAGAAACAAGAGCGACTTGCTCAGTTAGAAGAGGGCAAAAAATATCCAGGTAAAGTTACTAAGCTTATGAATTATGGTGCTTTCGTTGATCTGGATGGTGTAGAAGGTTTAATCCACAATTCCGATTTATCCTGGGCTAGAATTAGACATCCTAAAGATGTGGTTCACGAAGGACAAGAAGTTGAGGTAACCGTATTATCTATAGATAAAGAATCCGGTAAAATTGCTTTAGCATTGAAAGATATAAACAACGATCCTTGGCAAACAGCTGTTGCAAATTTAGAAGAAGGACAACTAGTAAAAGGTATAGTTACTAAATTTGCTCTATTCGGTGCTTTTGTTCGTCTTATGGATGGTGTTGAAGGTTTGATTCATATTTCTCAAATTAGCAAAAAAAGAATTTCTAAGCCACAAGATGTTTTAGAAAGTGGACAAGAAGTAGAAGTTAAAATTATAAAAATAGATAAGGCGGAACGCAGAATTAGTTTAAGTCTTATTGCAGCCTTAGACGAAGTAGACCCAGAAACTAAGAAGATTTATATGTCATAATTAATTGGAGCTACAGCGACGTAGCTCTTTTTTTTGAGGAGGTTACATTCTTGAGATGGTTTAATAAAGCAGTTAACAAAGAAAAGGACATGTATAAAAATGATTTTAATAATCTAGATATTGATAGTTTGTTTGCTGATATTAAGGCTAATGCTGTCAAAATACGTAGGCAAGAGATAACATTAGAAAATATATATCCTATGCAGAAGCCATTAAAAGAATATCAGTCATTAGATCGAGCCGTAAAAAATCAATTAGCATCGTTAGCCCTAAAATATAACGATAGCAATGTTGCTAAAAATAAATTAAGCAATAGATTGGTAAAGAACAATCCTGCATTAACCAGGATAGAAACTTACGAAAATCAGTTACCCTTCTTAAAGGATGAATTACAAAACGCTTCTACATTAGCAACAAAGTATAAAACCAATATAGACTACTTAAAAGCTGAAAAAGACCATTTAGTTATAGACCGTGAGTCATTATTACTTGGCTATAACGCTTTAGAAAAATTAGGTATGTTCTTTCTTGTGCTATTAGGAATTAGTTTGATAATGACGTTTACTTTAATGCAAGTTATTCGCGAAAGCGTTTGGATTCATATGAGCTTAATATCTATTACTTTTATGATATTTGTTTTATTCTTAGTATTATCTAAAGAAAAATTAGAAAGAGAACTAACTAGAAATGAAGTTTTACAGAAAAAGGCTTCAAAATATATCCAAAAATTTCAAATCCATTATTTCACACAACAACAGTATTTAGAATATCAGTATAAAAAATTAGGGGTAAATACCCCGGAGCAACTAGATAGTTATGTTTCTAAATACATGAAAAATAAGGATTACGAAAGAAATTATCAACAATATTTAAAAAGTAGCCAAGATTCGGAGCAAAAGATAAAGGATACACTACAGATAAATGATGTACCAATTAAGTATATAAATACTATTGAATATTGGATTATAAATCCGAACAAATTAAAAGAGGTTAAAAAAATGGTTTCGGAGATTAGTTCAATGCAGAAAAGTATAGAGGATATGAAAGAGTACGAGCAAGAATTGTACAAAGCTCTATTATCCTATAATTCAAAATCAGAATACGATGAATATATAAAAGATAAACTGACTGAATATTATAAATGGGTAAGTGAAAGGCTCGAATTAGAGGCACAGGATTAATGAAAAAAATAACAATAGGTTTAGTTGCACATGTAGATTCGGGTAAAACTACTCTGGCCGAAGCATTTCTATATGAAAGTGGTAGATTACGAGAAGCAGGCAGAGTAGATAAAAAGAACGCATTTTTTGATTCTCACGACTTAGAACGCAGTCGTGGGATTACTATTTTCTCCAAGCAAGCACAGTTTGAATATAAAGACGTTTCATTTATTATGCTAGATACGCCAGGGCATGTTGACTTTACATCTGAAATGGAACGAACACTTTTTGTTTTAGACTACGCCGTTTTAATAATTAGTGCTTCAGACGGGATAAAGGGCCATACTAGGACTTTAGCAAAACTTTTAGCCAAGTATAATGTACCTACTTTTATATTTATTAATAAGATAGACCAAATAGAAATAGCCCGAGAAGACGTTATAGAATTGTTAACAGAAAACATAACTGAGAATGCTGTAGACTTCAACTCGGCGGATTTTTTGGAACATATAGCAATTTGTGATGAAGCCATTTTAGAAAAATATTTAGATACATCCGAAATTACCAAGGCTGAAATAAAAGTACTTATATCCGAAAGAAAGGTTTTTCCGGTATACTTTGGTTCAGCATTAAAACTTATTGGTATAAGAGAATTTTTAGACTGTATAGTAGAATACGCCATAGCACCGATATATGCAGAGGACTTTGTGGCTAAAGTATTTAAGATTACCTTTGATCCGCAAGGAAATAGACTTACTCATTTAAAAATTACTGGTGGTATCTTAAAAATCAGGGATGTATTAGCCTACAAGGATTTAGTTGAAAAAATTACAGAAATTCGTATTTACGAATCTGGCGGTTATAAAAATGTATCCGAAGTTTTTTCTGGTGATATATGTTCGGTTCTTGGATTATCCGATACTAAAGTGGGTGATTCTTTTGGCCAAAATTTGGAGTATCATGCAAAAATAGAACCTATCTTAAACTATAAGATTGTTGCTACAGATGGGACTAACATTAAAACTTTGTACGAATATCTCCAAAAATTAAATCAAGAAGAGCCTATGTTAAACATTGTTTGGCGTGAAGATATAAAAGAAATTGAAGCTAAAATCATGGGCGAAGTCCAAATTGAAATTCTAATCAGTATCGTTAAAGATCGGTTTAATGTGGATATAGAATTTTTAGAAGGAACTGTAGTCTATAAGGAAACTATACAAGATACAGTAATCGGTGTTGGCCATTATGAGCCATTACGCCATTATGCAGAAGTCATGCTAAAATTAGAACCTCAGCCGGCCGGTACCGGGATTATTATTCATAATGCATCAACAGCCAGTAACTTAGAAAAAAATTATCAGCAACAAGTTATTTCCTATCTTAAAAATTTTCAACATCGTGGTGTTTTAGCCGGTTATTCTTTGGCAGATATAAAAATAACTCTTTTGGCTGGCATTTCTCATAAAAAGCATACATCATCCAATGATTTTCGAGAAGCAACTAAGAGAGCAATTCGTCAGGCCCTTAAACAAACCAATTCATACTTGCTAGAACCATATTATAATTTTACAATAACTTTACCAGAAATTAACCTAGGTCGTGCTTTAATGGATATTGAAAAATTTCATGGTATTGCCAAAGTCACAAGTATTAATAATAATCAGGCCACCATATCAGGTAAAGCACCAGTTAGTTTGATGGCCGGTTATCAAAAAGAATTAGCTGCTTACACCCGAGGACTCGGATCTATCTCATTCGAAATAGGAAGCTTCGACAAGGCACATAATGAAGAAGAGATTATCTACAACAGCGCCTACATTGCTGATGCCGATCTATCTAATCCGGCCTATTCTATCTTCTGTGCAAATGGCGCAGGATTTATGGTGCCATGGGATCAAGTATTCGACTATATGCATCTAGATCAAAAAGTTGAAGAAAAAGAATATTCCTATGAACACAAGCGTTATAGTATTTCCAGCGAAGAAGTGGATCGAATTATTAATTTAACAGTCAACGCTAATTCAGGCAAAAAAACTAAGGCTAACTCCTCCAAAGAACTTACTTCTATTGAAGAAAGTAAGGAAATAAATGGCATTGAATATAAACCAGTCACTAAAAAAAGGTTTAAAAAGAGTTATATCCTAGTCGACGCATATAACGTTATTTTTGCTCATACAGATTTGCGAATATTGATGAACAAAAATTTAGATGCTGCTAGAATTGCCTTATTGGATGAACTATCGAACTATCAGGTAGTAACCAAAACTGAGATAATAGCTGTTTTCGATGCGTACAAAGTCCAAAGAGGTATTGAATCTATGGAAAAATATCACAATATTTATGTTGTATTTACCAAAGAGGCGCAAACAGCAGATCATTATATAGAAAGCTTTGTTCACCAAAATGCTAAAAATGCTAATATTACAGTGGTAACATCGGACCATTTAGAGCAATTAATCATAACCGGTCAAGGTGCCCACACCATGTCTGCAAAAATTTTTCGTGCCCATATGCAATTAGAAATCAATGAGCTATTAGATGAATATTTAAATAGCTGTCGTAACGAAAAAAACTTTAGTTTTGGTGATTTAAACGATTTTTTGTAATCCCAATGCTAAATGCAAAGATTATAGTCATGACATCGGGCCATTATTTAGGGCAGTTAATTATAAATCGGCCACGGTGCACACCCATGTCTGCAAAAATTTTTCTGGCTTCTATGTAGTTAATTCTCCACAAGAACTCCTCAGTCCCATAGGTGAGAACTTAAGAATCTTTGTCACAAAATTGCGGGGAAGTGGCCCTGCTCCCCTTCCAGGGGCATAGCCAGGAACTTAAGAAAAAACCATAAAATCATAGAAGCTAACGAATAGAATTTGAAGAAAGCTAAGATCAAGGTCAATGTCAAGTGCGTAGCTACGTTGCAACTCTATCCGTCCGCTTCGCAGCTACCTTCCTCAAGAGGAAGGCTAAGGTCAAGTACAAGTGCGAAGTTTAAATGCGAAGTTTTTCGCTTCTTAAGTTCCCGGCTATGCCTTCTAGCGTAAGCTGACTGAGGGGTCCTTCTGGAGTGATTACTTCGTAATTTTCTGGAGTGGTTACTCTGTAATAATAATTAATTTGCTTAAGTTCCCATGTATGCCCCTCTCTCCAACTCCCTCCGTCACTTCGTGACACCTCCCTCGGAGAAGGAGGCTATTTCGCCCAATTATTGACAATAAAAATGTTTTTATTTTTGATGTATAATTCCGAATAAAGTAAGGAAGAATATTTTAAAAATACTTTATATTAGGGAGAACGCTCATGAAAATAGGAGTACCATTAAACGGATTTGCAAAATTTGCACGAAAAGTAGCTGCTGATGGGTTCACTTTACTAAAAAATAGAACAAATTTTTTACCGTTAATACAAGGAGAAAAAATAGCTATATTTGGAAGATGCCAAATAGATTACTATAGATCGGGCACTGGATCTGGTGGCGCAGTAAACACAGAATATAAGACTAATTTTTTAACTAGTTTAGAAGAGAGAAAATTTGTAGAGGTAGACCAAGCAGTCAAAAATTCGTATCTAAATTGGTTAGAATTAAATCCCTTTGATAATGGTGGCGGAGGCTGGGCGGCCGAACCATGGTGTCAAGCCGAGATGCCTTTAAACGAAGAGTTAGTAAAGACGGCTGCATTGATTAACGAAAAAGCCATAATAGTAATAGGTCGAACAGCTGGTGAAGATAAAGACAACGTAGCTGTAGCCGGAAGTTATTTATTAACAGACGCAGAAATAAATATGATAAACGTTGTCAAGGCGCATTTTAAAAAAATTGGTATCATTATAAATGTTGGAAATATAATAGATACATCTTGGGTAGACGACAAAATTGATATGCTAGCTTATTCTTGGCATGGTGGTCAAGAAGGTGGCAATGCACTAGTAGATGTTTTAATCGGTCAAGTGACACCAAGCGGAAAATTACCAGATAGCATAGCATTATCGATAAGTGATTATCCTCAAAACCATGGCGGAAAAAAAGAAAATATTTATGAAGAGGACATCTACGTTGGCTATAGATATTTAGAAACATTTGCACCGGATCGAGTATTATATCCGTTTGGATACGGATTATCTTATACGGAATTTGATATTAGCGATATATCAGGCCATGTAGTAGAAGACAGAATTGAATTTCAAGCTAAGGTTACAAATATCGGCAAAAAGTATTCCGGCCGAGAAGTTATACAAATATATTTAGAAGCACCACAAGGGCTATTAGGGAAAGCTAGTAGAAGTTTAGTGGGCTTCATTAAGACACCTGAACTGGAGCCTAAGCAGTCTATTACCGTAGAAATTATTGTTCCATTCTATAATTTAGCATCATATGATGATTCTGGAATTACCGGATATAAATCTGCTTATATTTTAGAAAGTGGAGAATACAAATTTTATTTAGGCAATAGTGTTAAGGCTCCAAACCTAGTTGTAATCGATGGCAGTACTTTTTGGATAGACACTACAAAAGTAATCGAACAATTACAAGAAGCGTTAGCGCCCATTCAAAATTTTAACAGAATCAAACCTCTAAACGGTTCTATATCTTATGAAAAGGCTCCAACCAGAACTATTGATTTAGCCGAACGAGTGAACAATGTATCTGATGCGATCGAGATTACTGGGGACAAAGGCTTAAAATTAAAAGACGCTAAATCCATAGATGAGTTTATAGCACAGTTAAGTATCGAGGATTTATCTATCATCGTAAGAGGCGAGGGCATGAGTCATCCGCAAGTTACTCCCGGAACAGCTTCGGCCTTTGGTGGCGTGACAGAACATTTAAGAAGCTTGGGCATTCCTCTTATGTGTACTGCTGACGGCCCTTCGGGTATTAGAATGGAAAGCGGATTAAAAGCTACTCAACTTCCGATCGGTACCTTATTAGCCTCAACTTGGGATCCCGAATTAATCGAATTCTTATACAAGATGGAAGGCCAAGAATTAAAAAGTAACTATATAGACTTATTACTCGGACCAGGAATGAACATCCACCGAAGTCCTTTAAACGGAAGAAATTTCGAGTACTTTTCTGAAGACCCTCTTTTAACCGGAAAAATGGCTGCAGCTATGGTTAGAGGAATTCACAAAGGCGGCGCTGAAGCAACCTTAAAACACTTTGCCTGCAATAGTCAAGAAGCATATCGCCACCAGGTTAATTCTGTTGTATCCGAGAGGGCGTTGCGAGAAATATATTTGAAAGGCTTCGAAATTGCTGTTAAAGAAGGTCACGCCAAAAGTGTTATGACTGCTTACAATTCAATAAATGGCCATTGGTGCGCATCCAACTATGACCTAAACAGTACTATTTTGAGAGATGAATGGAAATTTGACGGAATAGTTATGACTGACTGGTGGGCTAGCATGAACGATACTATCGAAGGTGGACCGGCTTCTAAAAAAGATACTGCAGACATGGTTCGTTCTCAAAATGATCTTTACATGGTCGTTGGAAATTTTGGCGCCGAGACCAATATCAATCAAGATAATATATTAGAATATCTTGCAAATGGAAAACTTACTATTTCTCAACTTCAGCGCTCAGCTAAAAATATATGTAATTTTGCTAAAACTACAGCCGCTATCAATCGGGATGAATTAATTTTCGGATCGGCCCAAGTTATCGAGCCAGATTTAAGTATATCGCAAGAAGGCTTAGATATAATAATAGATGAACTCCAATTCGATGGTAAAAATTACACCTTCATGTTTGATGGCGAAAGTGGCGTTCATCAACTAGATGCTATCTTTTCTTGTTCGGCTGCTGGCCTTTTCCAGCTAAGCTGCAATATATTTTTAAACGATAAAATAATAACTACAATCCAAACTGGGAATACCGATAATAAATCCGTAAAGCGTAAATTAGCTGAAGTAGATTTAAAACCGGGCGTTTACACTTTTAATTGCGAAGGTGAAAGTATTGGGGATAAACTTATAATCGAAAAACTGATATTTGTTAAATAAACCTATAATAGCAAAACGGATATTTGTTAAATAAACTATTTTATATAAGATAAAAATCTATTGTTTTTGAGGAAACAGTGGATTTTTTTTTTATAATAATGATATTTCAGCATGTCGATATTTCATAATTGCACATTTAGCATTATATTTAAACTAATACAAAAGGAGTATTTTTATGAATAACAATATTACTTTTTTAGATGGAGCTTTAGGGACAAGTCTTTTGAAGTTCATTCCAGCTGGTGGAAACATATTCGAATTAAATATTAATCGGCCGGATTTAGTGGAACAACTTCATAGAGAATATATTCAGGCTGGATCAGAAATCATTCTAGCCAATACTTTTGGGATAAATGATTTTTCCGCAACAGACACCAATTATACTACCCAAGAACTGTTAACTTCAGCGCTTAAAATTGCAAAGTCTGCTACAAAAGGTTCATCAACCAAGGTAGCATTAGATATTGGGCCATTGATAAAGCTTCTAGAACCATATGGCGATTTAACATATGAACAATGTTCCTCTGTTTATTCTAACATTTTAAGTATTGTACCCCTATGTAAGCCGGATTATATATTCTTCGAAACTTTTATTGATTTAAAAATGTTAGAAATTGTAGTTCAACTAGGCAATCAATATAATATTCCGATATTAGTCTCCATGTCATTTTTACCCATCGGAAAAACCATCATGGGTAACAGTGTAGAAGACTTTATTTCGGCTATGCAACAATATGATAACATTATTGCAGTAGGCTTAAACTGTAGTGACACACCATCTAAATTAAGAGAAGTTGTTAAAAAAGAACTTTAGAAATCAGTTTTAAGTTCAATACATACAAAAATGAAAGTCAATTATGATTTAAGTCAAAGTTGTATACCTGTTAATTTATGAATTAATTTAAATTTTATTTAAAAAATCTATTATGAACATTGGCTTTGCTCAAAATCAACAGGAAACATGTCAACATCCTACCCGCTGTGCTTCAGTTAATCAATATATCTTGTTCTCATTTCACCACAATCAAATATGTTTCTGTGTTTAATTTTAAGCAGAGTCCAGACTAAATGTCAAGTGTACCCTGAATTTCCATCATGTTATTCCTGTTGTCATAATACAACATCAGGTCCATCATAAACCGCTGACTAGTTAAGTTTTTTTCAGGGTCAGAAAAACATCCAGTTAAACAAGAATTTCAGACCTTAATTTTTCTTACGATGATATACAGTGATGATTATGTTTAGGTTATTTTTATACTGTGTGTGCTACTTTTTTGGCTCCTCTGGGACAAAGTCGTATCCACATACATTGTTATTGTGGGCTTTCTGAGTCTCCAGCAGCCTTTTTTCTTTTTCCTTTTGTCACTTTTAGGGCCCGTCAGCTTCACAGACGCTGCACAGTGCCCTTGGTGTTAATTTCTCATGATGCTGCAGAGGTGCAGAGGCAGAGACAGAGGCTCCTCAGATGTCAGTGCAGCAGGATCCATATGGGCTCTTTAATAGTAAAGGTCTTTTTCAACTACATCCATAATGAGGACGTTTTTGAGAGAGGAATCTGAACACATACAGTAACCTGCAAGATGCTAAGTGACAACTTATATTATCCCTCTTGGTTCAGCTAATGCCGGTCTGTGAGGGATGTGTGCTG
>LNZM01000011.1 GCA_002007295.1 Candidatus Epulonipiscioides saccharophilum
TAGTAAAATTTGTAGCTAGTAACACGTCAGTAACTGGAAGAGAAATTGGAAAAATTGATATGCTAGATAAATTTTCATTTTTAGAAGTTCCAGCTAAATATGTAGACGAGCTGATTACGGTATTACCTAAAAAGAAATTTAAGGGCCGTAAGGTTAATATAGAAATAGCGAATAAAAAGAAAAGAAAAATATAAGTTTTATCTGAAAATTAGGAGGTAAACATGCTAGATATAGCTATTATAGGAAGTGGTCCGGCGGGACTATCAGCAGCTATTAATGCAAAGATAAGAAACAAGGCCGTAGAGGTGTTTGGACCTTCGCTTAAGAAATCAGGTAATTTAAGAAAAGCTGAGAAAATAGATAATTATCTTGGCTTTTTTGAAATAAGTGGAGAAGAGATGGTCGATAAATTTATTGATCATGCGAGCAAAATGGGTGTAAAGTTTAATGAAGGAAGAGTAGTGCAAATATTTGAAACAGGAGATTTTTACACTTTAAATGTAGAAAATGAATTTATTGAAGCTAAGACGATAATATTGGCAAATGGAATAGTCAATGAAAGATCCATAGATGGAGAGACAGAGTTTTTAGGTAAAGGGGTAAGTTACTGTGCTACATGCGACGGTCCATTGTATAGAGGTAAAACAACAGTACTAGTGGGTGATAGTGAAACAGCAGAAGAGGACGTAAACTATTTAGCCGGGGTATGTAAGAAAGTTTATTATGTTCCGTTGAATAAAAATTCGAATAAAGTAGATCCGAGAGTAGAAATTGTTCATAACGACAAGCCAGTGGCAATATCCGGAGATAAGACTGTAAAATCACTGAAGTTAAAAAATCAAGAGCTAGATGTGGACGGAGTATTTATTATAAAAGATCAAGTGCCGACATCACAGTTATTGAGTGGGATAGAGATAGAGAATAAAGCTATAAAAGTTAATCAAAATATGGAAACTAACTTTAAAGGAGTTTATGCAGCCGGGGATTGTACAGGAAAACCTTTTCAGGTTGCTAAAGCTGTTGGCCAAGGATTGGTAGCAGCACTTCAGGCTGTAAGTTATTTACATGAAAATTCGTAAATGACAAATGCTTAACAATAAGTAGCTAGAATATAAAAAGGGTATTAGAAGCAACCCTTTTTATATATATATAGTTAAATGTATTTTTGATATTTGGGTACACAAGCGACTCCGCAAACGTCTGGACCGGTATAAACGCCGATAGTTGTTCCTATAGCCATGTTATCATACATAAGAGGAAGATGCATTTTATTTGTAATGATATCTTTTAAATATTCTAAATCGTCTGCCGAGTCTGCATGGGCTAGAGCATAATTAAAGTCATTTTCACGACCATTTATAAATTCAGCTAATCCGGCCGCTACTTTTTCAGCTGCTTTTTTGCGTCCACGTACTTTAGCATAAGGAAATAATTCGCCTTCTTTTAAGCAAATTATAGGTTTTATATTTAACATGCCACCTAGTAGAGCAGATACTTTACCTATCCTGCCACCTTTTTCGAGATATTCTAAAGTGTCAACATAGAAAAATATTCTAGAGTCTTGTTTTATTAATTCTATTATATTTATAATTTTATCAAAACTAAGGCCATCTTTTATCATCATGGATGTTTCAAGAACAACAAGGCCTTGTTGTCCAGTAGCTGCTGTCGAATCTATTACGGCAATTTTGGCATTAGGAAATTCATCTAACAAAATATTTTTTGCATTTATCGCAGATGCATAAGATCCACTAAATTTACTGGACAAGCATATACATATTATAGATTTATTTTGGGCTAAAATTGGCTTAAATTTTTCACAATAATCGTTTATAGAAGGAAGGGAAGTTTTTGGAAAAGTTTTTGGTACACGTAGTTTTTTATAAAAATCCGATATCGAGATTTCTTCATTTGCTTTTAAATATGTTTCTGGTTCAAAACTCACATAAAATGGAACTAGGTTTATATGATATTCTTCTATAAGATTTGGGAATAAATCGCATGAACTATCACTGAATAAGATAATTTCTTCCATAAAAAACTCCTTTTCATAATTTTTGTTTAACTTTAACACATTTGAATGAGTAATACAAGGTAGCAGGAATTTATACAAGTGGCTATAGCATATAAATTTATAAATAAGGAGGTGGTATGATGCTGATTTCTAATTTAGAAATATATAAATTAAGTAAGGCAGAGAGTACGAATAAGTTAGAAATAAATTGTTCAGAGTTAGCTAAATTAGTGGATGTACCAATAAAAAGAGTTATACAATCTATCCAAAGGATACATTATTAAAAATATATTTATTATACAGTTTATCAGACAATAAAAATTACGCAGCAAGGTGAACAAATGGCAAAGTATATTATATCTAAAATTAATTTAGTAGATAATTTATTTGATTTTCTACAAATAACGCAAAATATAGATGATAATAAAGAAGTTATATGTCAGTATTTGACACAAGATGCATTGAAAAAGATAGAACAGTTTGTCGTTTTTATTAATCAAAATCCTAAAATAAGTGAAAAATATAAACTTTTTTTAGAGGAAGAAAGAAAGAACTATATTTTAGAGGATATACCATATGATAATACCCCTTGAAATAAAGCAATTTTTATGATAAAATAAATAAGTGAGGAGTGATATTCTTGAGCAAAAAGGGTGCATATAAATTAATAGCACAAAATAAAAAAGCTTATCATGATTATTTTATTGATGAAACGTATGAAGCAGGCATAGTTTTGGTTGGAACAGAAGTGAAGTCGATAAGATGTGGAAGTGGATCAATCAAAGAAAGTTTTATTCGCATACAAAATGGAGAAGCATTTGTATTTAATATGCATATCAATCCTTACGAAAAAGGAAATATATTTAATAAAGATTCAAGAAGAACACGAAAGTTATTGCTGCATAAGAGAGAAATAACTAAGTTGTTTGGTGCGATATCGACTAAGGGCATGACGATTGTTCCGTTGAAGGTATATATAAAAGATAGTCTAGTTAAAGTAGAAATTGGACTAGCAAGAGGAAAAAAATTACACGATAAGAGACAAGATATTGCTAAAAAAGATGTTCGTCGTCAAAACGAAAGAGATTTTAAAATAAAGAATCTTTAACAGTGAAGAGTAAGTAAAAAGTTAAAGAGGAAAAGTACACAAACAAAAATACGGGGGTGTACTGGTTTCGACGGGGATCTCATCTGTTGGGGCAGCCATTCGTAGGAAGTCTACACTACGTAAAAAGAGGACATTTTAAATTAAACGCAGAAGACAATTTTGCGCTAGCAGCCTAGGGCTGCTCGTTTTACTAGGCTAATCCGCAGGCTTAGATAAAACGCCGAACAGCGGAGAACGACTCTTGATAAGCTTTGCCCAAGAGCTGTACCTATGAAGCTACTGAAACTGTTAACCGGTCATTAGGTGAATAGCAGAGGGAATGTCAAAATGATGACTATAATGGTAGAGACCACGCCTTATGGATTTTCGGACAGGGGTTCGATTCCCCTCACCTCCATTTAATAAAATCTGGGCATAAGAAGATCGCAGAAATGTGGTCTTTTTTTTATTTGCCGAGCCATACTTATTGCTCTTGAATAAAGTTAGAAACACGAATGAAAATGAGAAATAAAAAGTTGAGAAGGTGATCGCAGAAATGTAGTCTTTTTTTATTTGCCGGCCATACTTATTGTCCTTGAATAAAGTTGGAAACACGAATGAAAATGAGGAATAAGAAGTTGAGAATTAAGAAGATCGCAGAAATGTGGTCTTTTTTTTTATTTGCCGAGCCATGCTTCTTGTCATTGAATAAAGTTAGAAACACGAATGAAAATGAGGAATAAAAAGTTGATAATTAAGAAGATCGCAGAAATGTAGTATTTTTTTATTTGCAATATTTTTGACTAAATGATATACTATCGATAAAAAAATGGAGGTTTTAGTATTTATGAGGTTAGCATTGATAGGATGTTCGATATTTTCAAGAGAAATAGGATATGCAATAAGTCAAAGTGAAAATACAATACATGCATTTTGGTTAGAGCAGGGGCTACATAATACGCCACAAAAATTAAATGAGACTATACAAGAAACAATAAATAAGATAGAAGAGATGAATGAGAAAAATAACAATTCAGATAGTTTTAGAAAATTTGATGCTATAGTTTTAGCATATGGATTATGTGCAAATGGAGTTATAGGCTTAACCACAAATAAATTGAGATTAATTATCCCACGTTGCGATGACTGCATGGCATTATTTATCGGCTCGCAAAAGAAATATTTAGAATTATTTAATAATTATCCGGGCATTTATTGGTATTCTAAAACGTGGATGGAGGGTGATCACATGCCATCTAAAGAACATTATGAAAAGTTATATAACATTTATTTAGAAGAATACGAAGATGAAGAAACCGCACAGTATTTGATAGAACAGCAAACAGGATTTATAAAGCAGTATGGACATTTATATTTTATTAAATCGAATATATATAATGATGAGCCGGAAATGGAAAGAGCAAAAGAAATAGCACAAGATTTTGAATGGCAATTTCACACGACAGATTCTTCCCTGACATTTATTAATGATCTATTGAATGCTAATTGGGATGAAAGATTTTTAATATGTAATCCAAAACAAAAGGTTATAGCAGATTATACAGGATTAAAAATTACAGTTGAATAATTTTGATAAAATACCACAATAGTCAAATGTAATCCAAAACAAAAGATTATAGCAGATTATACTGGATTGAAAATTACGGATGAATAATTTTAATAAAATACCACGATATAAAAATGTCAAATATTTCAAGCTAGCAGTATGGTATTGACAAATTTGTTTAATAATGTTATATTCGACATGTATTTATATAATAACAAAAGGTGGTATTTTATGAAACAAAAAGTAGGAGAAAAGAAAAGTCTTATGACGAGGTGTTTGGATGGCATAGAAAGAGTTGGAAATAAATTGCCGCATCCAGTTACATTGTTTGGGATTTTGTGTTTAGTAGTAATAATCTGTTCGACGATATTAAGTTTGGCTGGAGTAAGTGTACAAGGCGAATTAATAAATAAGGCGACAGGCCAGTTAGAAATGCAAACAATAAACATTGTAAATTTATTAAGTCCGGAAGGAATACAATTTATTTTTACGAAAATGGTTACGAACTTTACAAGTTTTGCGCCGTTGGGAGTAGTTTTAGTCGGAATGCTAGGAATCGGTGTCGCCGAAAGTTCTGGATACATAGGTACAGGATTAAAAAAGATAGTTAGTGTTACACCAGAAAAATTGATAGTACCGATGACAGTATTTTTAGGAATAATGTCAAACGTAGCTTCAGATGCAGGATATGTTGTGTTGATACCTTTAGGAGCATTGATATTTTTAGCGTATGGAAGGCATCCGATAGCAGGTATAGTAGCAGCGTTTGCGGGCGTGTCTGGTGGGTTCAGTGCAAATTTATTAGTAGGCACGTTGGATCCGATGCTTTCGGAATTAACAAATGAAGCGATTAAATTAATCGATCCAACACAAATGATTAATCCTACAGCTAATTATTTCTTCATGATAGTTTCTACATTTTTGATTACATTTTTGGGTACAATTATTACGACTAAAATAATAGAGCCAAAATTAGGTAAATACGAAGGTAATACTATAATTGATAGTGAAAACGATTTAAGAGATCTAAAGCCGGAAGAACAAAAAGCTTTAACAATAGCAAATCGTACACTTTATGGAATGTTAATAGCTTTAGTAATTTTAACATTGATACCGGGATCTTTCCTAAGAAATTTAAATGCAGATTCATATTTAAATTCAATTATTAGTGGATCAACATTGATCAATGGATTAATACCAATTATAGCTATTTTGTTCTTTGTACCATCAGTAGTCTATGGAAAAATATCAGGATCAATAAAAAATGACAAGGATGTAGTAGCACATATGAATAAAGCTATGGCATCTATGGCAGGATACTTAGTGTTAGCGTTTGCTGCTGCGCAGTTTATAGCATATTTCAATTATTCAAACCTTGGTACTATGATAGCGATTGCTGGGGCCGACTTATTAAAAGCAGCGGATGTTGGATACGTAACATTGTTCATAGGATTTATATTGGTAACAGCGTTTATCAATTTATTCATGGGTTCTGCCTCTGCAAAATGGGCGATTATGGCACCAATATTTATTCCAATGTTTATGAGATTGGGAATGGATCCAGCTGAAGTGCAAACAGCTTATAGGATAGCAGATAGTAGTACAAACATAATTTCACCACTTATGGCTTACTTTGCTATGGTTATTATGTACGTGCAAACTTATGATAAGAAAGCCGGAATTGGTACGATAGTATCGTTGATGTTACCTTATTCTATATCTTTCTTAATACTTTGGTCAGCAGGATTCCTTGCATGGATTTCTCTAGGTCTACCAGTAGGATTTTAATTTTTAAATATGTAAAAAGGGGCTGTTCTTACACCCCTTTTTTTGTGCTTATTTTTAGTGATCAATACCTTGAATAAACAACAGCATTAGTTTTAGTAAGCAACACCTTGCATATACATAGCATTAGCTACTTTTAAAAATCCGGCTATATTAGCACCGAGAACATAATTTTGCGGATCACCGTATTCGGTAGCAGCAACTAAGGCTTATTTATGAATATTTCTCATGATAGCTTCTAATTTTTCGTCTACTTCGTCAAAAGTCCAGCTAAGTCTCATACTACTTTGAGACATTTCTAAGCCAGAAGTAGCGACACCACCTGCGTTAGCAGCTTTACCTGGGCCGAATAAAATACCCTTTTCTAAGAAAAGAGCTACGGCTTCCGGAGTACATGGCATGTTAGCACCTTCGGCGACAGCGATGACACCGTTTTCAAAAAGTAGTTTAGCTACTTCGCCGTCCAATTCATTTTGGGTAGCACAAGGCAATGCTATATCGCATGGAATGGACCATATTCCGCTACATCCAGCTGTATAGGTGGCAGCAGGTCTTTCTAAAACGTATTCACTTATTCTTTTTCGTTCTACTTCTTTTAATCTTTTAACTAAAGCTAAGTCGATTCCTTCTGGATCATAAATATATCCGCCAGAATCACTGAGAGCAATAACTTTTGCACCGAGTTGAGTAGCTTTTTCTGTTGCGTAGATAGCTACATTTCCGGAACCGGATATAACTACATTTTTTCCATGGAAACTATCGCCTTTAGTTTCTAACATAGCTTGAGTAAAATAGCAACAACCGTATCCGGTAGCTTCAGTTCTTACTAAAGAGCCACCGTAATTTAAACCTTTACCAGTTAAGACACCAGTAAATTCGTTGCGAAGTCTTTTGTATTGTCCAAATAAAAAGCCTATTTCTCTTGCTCCAACTCCTATGTCTCCAGCCGGTACGTCTGTGTCAGCACCGATGTGCTTGGATAGTTCTGTCATAAAGCTTTGGCAAAATCTCATGATTTCTCCGTCGGATTTTCCTTTCGGATCAAAGTCGCTTCCGCCTTTTCCTCCACCCATTGGTAATCCAGTTAATGAGTTCTTGAATATTTGCTCGAAGCCTAAAAACTTTATGACTCCTAAATTTACTGTAGGATGTAATCTTAGGCCACCTTTATAAGGGCCGATAGCACTGTTAAATTGTACTCTAAAGCCACGATTTACTTGAACATTGTTGTTGTCGTCTACCCATGATACTCTAAATATAATTATTCTTTCTGGTTCGACTATTCTTTCAAAAATACCTGCTTTAACATATTCTGGATAAGCTTTCGCTACAGGTTCCATACATACTAAAACTTCTTTGACTGCTTGATGAAATTCTGGTTGACTCGGATGATTTTTGATAACTCTGTCCATTAAATCTTGCATGTATTCAGTTTGTAAGTTCATGTTTTTTCTCCATTTTGCAATTTTTTTGAAATGATACTAGCTTGAAACGCATGTTTATTTTTTGCTATAAAATGGATTTTTATGCATAATCATGAAATTTTTTTAACAATATCTAATTTTTAGTCTAATAAGTATTTTGAAGTTTCTATAGGCTCTCCACCCAGTTTTTCTGTTTAGTTGTCACGAAGTGGCTGAGAGGTTAAATCATTGCTACATCACTGTGTTGATCCGGATTTAGTATCAGAATCGTTTGCTACGCTATACCATTGGGCGGCTAAATCTATATCCTGTGGAAGGCCATGACCATAGAAATAGCAATCACCTAACTTTTGTTGTGCTTCTTTATGATTTTTGGCGGCAGCGCTAGCAAAAAATAAAACAGCTTCTTCGTAATTTTGGGCCAAGCCGTCGGAAATATCATCATTATATAGAAGCATGGCTAAAGCAAATTGTTCATCCGCAGAACCATTTTCGAGAATTAAGGTACGATCTATTATTTTCATGAACTCTAAAGCTCCTGCATGGTTTTTATTTACGGCCAATTCGGTCCAGTATTTAGCTTGAGATAAATCTCGCTCAACGCCATGACCGTAGTAATAGCATTGGCCCAAAGAAACTTGCGCATCGGTATAGTCTTGATCGGCGGCTGCACGGAACCATCTTAAGGCTTCGGAGTAATTTTGGGTTATACCATAACCATATTCGGAACCATAATAATAATAAACGCCGAGACTATATTGGGCTACTTTGTCGCCGAGGACAGCTTGAGCAGCATATTGATCGAAGGCGGTTAAAGTATTACTTAAAGCTTGTTGTTCTTGCATTTCTTGTTCGGAAAGATGGTTTTCAGGATTATCTTCTCCTTTAAATAAATTGGTAATAGTATGTATAGCTGAGGATCCAAAATCTAGCAAAAGTTCGCCTCCAATTTTGATTCCATATGCAGCGATAAGACTAAGGGCCAAAGCAAGACTCATTTTGATAAATTGTATGTGTTTAGATTTCTTTACCTCAGCAGACGAATAAATTTTTTGTTCAAATTTGGCGTATATAAAATAGTCTACAGCAAGTTTTGCACTTTCTTCGGTCCAATCTTCATGAGAGAGCAGATTTTCTATAATGTTTTTAATACTTTCCAAATCGCCGATACCACTAACTCGAGACATAACCAATATTGGTATTTGATG
>LNZM01000012.1 GCA_002007295.1 Candidatus Epulonipiscioides saccharophilum
AGCAGTAATCAGGCCTTCTATGTTTAGGCCATGAAACTTAGTTTTTAGAGAATTTAACCGACGATCTAGATCGATAGTTTCGCCAATGTATCCGCCTAAAGCCATAGAGATGATAAATAGAACGGGCAATTCACTCTTGGCCATGTTGGATACTAAAGAGTTGATACCAATAGCAGTTGCGCACAAGCCCATGGCGGTTAAGAGGACTTCGCTTTTTTTTGGATTGATGCCTTTTTTTAGGATCCATCCGATTAAACTTCCGATAATAATTGTTGTTACATTAAAATATGTACCTATCATTTTGAAACACTCTCCTTTGAATATTATTATAACTAAATCTGGCAAATTATTCAATAAAATTAGGATGGAAAATCAGGACAAACGCATGAGTATACAAAAAGACGAAATTGAGATTTTTATACAC
This sequence comes from Candidatus Epulonipiscioides saccharophilum, assembly GCA_002007295.1. GTDB lineage: Bacteria > Bacillota > Clostridia > Lachnospirales > Cellulosilyticaceae > Epulonipiscioides > Epulonipiscioides saccharophilum. Next base: position 425 of record LNZM01000012.1, read on the forward strand.
GCATTCTCCACCCCTATCCTACAATTTTACTCTCGTTATCTTACAATTTGATTGAGAAGTGCTCATGGAGAAGTTGTCAACTGATCTTGCAAAGTCTCCCTCCGGGAGGTGGCCGCGAAGCGGACGGAGGGAGAAAGCGTGACTTCTAGTTGTAATTGCTCATGTGTGATCTATCGAGTTAAAAAGATTAGGATGGAAAATAAGATTAAAGCCCTTGCAATTTATATAGGTGGATGATATAAATAAAGAAATTATTATTTAAATTAAAGGAGAATTGTATGAACATAATTTCTATTAGAGATTTGCATCAAAATATTTCTAATTTTAACAAGGTAGAGATTGCGGGCTGGATACGTTCGGTTAGAGATTCGAAGACATTTGGATTTATAGATTTGAATGATGGGACATCGTTTAAGGGAGTGCAGGTTGTTTTCGACGATTCTATGGACAATTTTAAGGATATAGCTAAGCTAGGAGTTGGAGCAGCGATAATAGTAAAAGGCTCGATAGTACTAACGCCGAATCAGAAGCAGCCGTTTGAGATCAAGGCCGAGTCAATAGCAATAGAAGGAGAATGTCCGCCAGATTATCCGCTACAGAAGAAGAGACATTCGTTTGAATTTTTAAGGGAGATAGCATACTTAAGGCCAAGAACAAATACGTTTGCAGCAGTATTTAGAGTTAGATCAATGATAGCTTATGCGATTCATAAATTTTTCCAAGAGAGACATTTCGTATATGTTCATACTCCAATAATAACGGCCAGCGACTGCGAAGGAGCAGGAGAAATGTTTAGGGTAACAACGTTACCACCGAAAGAGCCAAAATTATTGAAAGACGGAGAAGTAGATTTCAGTGAAGACTTTTTTGGAAAGATGGCTTCATTAACGGTAAGTGGACAACTTAGTGCGGAAACCTTTGCTTTGGCCTTTAGGGATGTGTACACATTTGGACCGACTTTTAGGGCGGAAAATTCTAATACGCCGAGGCATGCAGCCGAGTTTTGGATGATAGAACCGGAGATAGCGTTTGCCGATTTAGATGATGACATGAGACTAGCGGAAGACATGCTAAAGTTTGTTATCAATTATGTTATTGACAACGCACCAGATGAAATGAGCTTTTTTAATAGTTTTGTAGATAAGGGCATAAAAGATAGATTACTAAATCTATTAAATTCGGATTTCGGTAGAGTAACCTATACCGAGGCTATAGATATATTGCAAAAATCTGGCCAAAAGTTTGAATATAAAGTAGAATGGGGTATGGATTTACAAACAGAGCATGAAAGATATTTAACGGAAAAATATTTTAAGAAGCCAGTATTTGTAATTAACTATCCAAAAGATATTAAAGCTTTCTATATGAGACTAAATAATGATAATAAGACAGTGGCAGCCATGGATTTATTAGTCCCAGGAGTTGGGGAATTAATAGGAGGAAGCCAAAGAGAAGAACGATTAGAAGTGCTGAAGGAAAGAATGGCCGAATGTAATTTGAAAGAAGAAGATTATGGATGGTATTTAAATCTGAGAAGATTCGGTGGTACGAGACATGCGGGATTTGGATTAGGTTTTGAAAGATTGGTTATGTATTTAACAGGAATGACAAATATAAGAGACGTAATACCGTATCCGAGAACAACAGGTTCTGCAGAATTTTAATATAGGAGGATGTCGCACTAACAAACCAATTCAATCTGTTTCGCTACGTTGCAATACTTCAAGGGAAGTTGCGCACTTAAGCCTTCCATAGCCTCCTTCTCCGAGGGAGGTGTCACGAAGTGACGGAGGGAGTTGGAGGAAGGTGGCAGCGTTACTCCACCTTGCCACTTCGTGGCTTTCCTCCTCAGAGAGGAGGACTATACGGATAGAGTAAAAGAGAGAAGCGATGTACTTGACCTTTAGGTTAGTGCGACAAGTCCCTGTCATGAAGTTACTGAGAGATTAAAAAGATTAAGAGAGTTTCTCCATATCTCTAGTAGCCACTAAATTAACACCAGTATCTAATAAATTTTCTATGAGAATAGCATTCATTTTTACAGGAGCGAAAATTTTGATAGAATTTATAGCAGACATGCAGTCATCGATTAAATTTTTAGGAATGTCACCGTCGGTTTTTACTGGTAATCGCCTATGTAGGCCGTTTGCTATAAATACTGTAGAGGTCACGACTCTGGTCGGGGCCGTTACTTCCTTTTGAGCGTAGACCTCACCTTTCGGACAAGTGTTACCTGATACTTCTAATTGATCAGTTACGGATAATCTGCAACCTTTAGGGCAAACAATACAAATTAGATCCATTTATAGTTAAGCCTCCTTTTTGATAGAGATAGAGATTAATTTATTTGGGTTAGATTCTAATAAGAATTTTTTGGGTAGTACTATTTTCTCCATTTCGGCGGGTAAGAGATGTTCTTTTTTGGTAGACATAATTACCGTATCGCCCTGTTTTACTTCTACAGTAGCATTTTCGAAAACCTGGCGAACTCTGAAAAATATTTCTACAAACTTATTCATTCTATCAAGATCGATTTTTTGAGGAACGGTATAACCGACACCATCACTGTTTAAAACTTGAAGAATATTCTGAGAATGAGTATATGGTTGTTTAATATATTCGGTAGCGGATTGACCGGCCCGCATGCTTTCTTTAGTAACGAAATCGACCAAGTCATGAACGTGTAGTACATTACCGCATGCGAAAATTCCAGGGGTTTCCGTTTGCATATCCTCATAGACTATGGCACCGTTAGTTTTAGGATCTAGAAGGATGCCACCATCTTTAGAGAGTTCATTTTCTGGAATGAGACCGACGGATAGTAAGAGGGTATCGCAATCGAAATTAATTTCAGTACCGGGGATAGGTCTAAAATTTTCATCTACTTTGCTAACGACAACTTCTTTTAGTCGTTCTTGGCCAATAATGTTGGTTACGGTATGAGAGAGATAGAGAGGGATATTATAATCGTGAAGACATTGGACGATATTTCGATTAAGACCGTTGGAATAAGGCATTAATTCTACAACGCCCAAGACTTTGGCACCTTCTAAAGTCATTCGTCTGGCCATAATAAGGCCGATATCACCGGAGCCTAGAATCAAGACTTTTTTACCAACTAAATAGCCTTCCATGTTTACATAGCGTTGAGCAGCGCCGGCGGTGAAGATTCCGGCTGGTCTATCCCCAGGAATTGATATAGCACCACGAGTTCTTTCTCTGCAACCCATGGCTAAGACGACAGCTTTGGCTTGAATTTCTAAATAGCCGTTTACTGAGTTCATAGCGGAAACTAGTTTATCGGATGTAATTTCTAAGACAATAGTATCGGTGAGAATGTCGATATTATTTTTAGCTTGAATCATCTCGATAAATTTTCCCGCATATTCTGGACCGGTAAGTTGCTCTTTAAAATAATGCAGACCGAAGCCATTATGGATACATTGATTTAAAATACCGCCGAGTTCTTTATCACGTTCTATAATTAGAATAGAGGATACACCTTCTTCGGAAGCTTTATAAGCAGCAGCTAATCCGGCGGGACCACCACCGATGACAACTAAATCGTAATTTTTAAGCATTTGGATGGCCTCCTTGTTCTATAGATGTTTTTTTAGATATTTCAGAAGATATTCCTCTAGATGTTTCAGAAGATATTCCTCTGGATGTTTCAGAAGATATTCCTTTGGATATTTCAGAAAATATTCCTTTAGATGTTTCAGAAGATATTCTTCTGGATGTTTCAGAAGATATTCGTTTGGATGTCTCAGAAGATATTTTTTTAGATGTTTCAGAAGATATTCCTTTAGATGTTTCTTGGACTAAAATATAAGAGTCCAGTTTATCTAGCAAGACTTCTTCATAAGGTATATCAAGTTCACGGGCGATAATTTCTACAACTTTAGGGGTGCAGAATCCGCCTTGGCATCGGCCAGAGCCAGCACGAATACGACGTTTTAAAGATTCGACAGTTGTGGCTGGGACTGGAGAGTGAATAGCATCTACAATTTCGCCTTCGGTGATTTTTTCGCATCTACAAATAATGCGACCGTACAGTGGATTTTGATCTATATTTGATTGCCAGGCTTCTTTGGAACTTTCATTGAAGCGTTCTAATGGGCGATTGTCTATGAAGTCTTCGTTTGGCACTAAATCTAGATCTGACAGCATATGAATAATATCTTCTGCTATAGCAGGAGCGGATGATAATCCGGGAGACTTCATGCCCGATATGTTTATAAAGTGAGGTGCTGAATCCAAAGGACCGATGATAAAATCATCTATGTTAGTTAGTGCTCGATTGCCAGCAAAGTTACGAATATTATTCTTATACAAAATATCCGGACATGAGAGTGCAGCAATTTTTTTTATGTGATCGAATCCGCTTAATGTAGTTGATAGATCTTCTTTGGAATTAGCATCTATGGCCGTAGGACCAACTATGAGATTGTCATGAGCTGTTGGAGATACTAATATACCTTTTCCTGCAGCAGTAGGACATTGAAAAATTACATGATTGATTGAATGACCTTTATCTAGCAAAAAATATTCACCTTTGTTTGGGATGATTTTATAACTGCTTTGTTCTACCATGTTGTGAATTTCATCCGAATAAAGTCCGGCAGCATTTATGATGTACTTCGTATGATACTGGATTGATTCACCGTTATTTATGGCCGTTACTATAAAACTTTCATCGTCCTGTTTTTCGATATTTGTAACTTTGTGATTTAGTTTTATCTGTACTCCGTTTATGACCGCATTATCCATTAAGGCTATACATAACTCGTATGGACTAACAACTCCGGCCGTTGGTGCGTATAAAGCACAGGATACTTTTTCGCTTAATCTCGACTCCTTTTGTAATACCTCTTCTTTTGTTAGTAATTCTAAATCTGGTACCCCGTTTGCTAAACCTCTTTCGTACAACTTTTTTAAATGTTCTTTGTCTTCTTCGTTAAATCCTATTACTAATGAGCCGATTCTCTTATACGGTACTTTTAATTTTTCTGCTAGCTCATTAATTATTTTGTTTCCTCTAACATTATATTTGGCCATTAGTGTTCCGGGGGCCGGATCATATCCAGCATGAACTATGCCACTATTAGCCTTTGTGGTGCCACATGAAATGTCATTTTCCTTTTCTAAGACCAATACATTTAGTTTGTATTTACTTAGTTCTCGGGCCATACTAGATCCGCTTATACCGGATCCAATTATTAAAACATCTATCATATTTTTTCCTCCAATATATTATTAGATTTTTGCCTACATATTCAAGTAGTTTTAGATTATATTAATTTTTTTATAATGTCAATATATTTTAAAAATTTGAATAAAAAAGGTGCTACGTTGGCAAGGCGCAGCACTTCAATTTGTTAAAAGGAAGATTTTAAAAATGCAAAATTAGGAATTTTATTATTGATTAATTTGTTTGATAAATGAATATTTCATAAAGTATATATCTTAGACATTTATTATTGTCAATCAATGAAGAGTGCGATTAGTTGATCAGTTTATAACCGTATTATTCATTCGATCAATGAAAGATAGGATAAATTTATAACTTGATTCTATTTCGATAAATAAAGGGTATATAAAGTTCGTCGTATGAATAAATTTATTATTCTATGCTACAAATAAAGGCTAATTAAGGCAAGGTCACTTCGAGTAAATTCTTATGACCGTGTAGAGAATAGATATTAGCAACTTTATTTTCGTAAATGGCGTAAGATTTTGGTCTATTTTCTTTGGGTAAGGATACTGAACCTGGATTTAAAAGTAAAATACCATTTTGAAAATTTAAATCATATAAGTGAGTGTGTCCATACATAAAGATATCAATTGTGTTTAAAACAGGTAGAGATAGGGGATCATATAAATGACCATGAGTAGCAAAAATCTGTATTCTATTATCGATAATAAGGACATAAGGGGCTTTAATAGGGAATTCTAAAACCATTTGATCTACTTCGGAATCACAGTTCCCCCTGGCACATATTATTTTATCTTTATGTTCATTTAATAATAAAGCAGCTTTAGCAGGATCGAAACCTTCTGGTAAAGGATTTCTTGGCCCATGATATAAAATATCTCCTAGCAATATAATTTTGTCACAACCATGATGTTCAAAAGCAGATAGTGCTAAAGATACTCCTTCATAGGATCCATGAATATCGGAAATTATTAAATATTTCATAAGTACCTCCCAAAAATTTTTCATTAGAATGACTTAATTATAGCAACTCTAGAAATAAATTTCTAGGTAATAGTATTATATGCAAAGATAATATTTTGTTGCCTGTACTTCGAAAAAAATTATTTATCAAGTTGTGAATTTATCCTAAAATATTTTGGATAATCTAAATTGATTTAGATTTTATTTTTAGAATTATCGATAATTAGATTTAGAATTAATCAATTTAGAATTTTCAGCATTAAAAGGAAGATAATTTACAAAAAATATTAATTCATGGCCAATAGGCAAAATTAATAAAGCTATAGTAAGAGGTAGAATAAGTCTAAAGGTGAACCAACCGATAATTAATATAAAAATACCATAAAACAGGACAAATTTGCCCATGTAACGAGATTTTAAGAAAGGGTCTAATTGAGTATGATCGGCATAACCGAGTATTGTATATAAAGGGATAATGGATCCATCTAAAGAGGTGAACATAGCTAGGGGGATGGGCCAAAATTTTTTCATACTCGTGCCGGTTACAACTTTTTTACCATTAAATAAAGGAGTTTCTTTTGTGTTTTCGGCACCAAATAAAATTATGAAAATTCCTTCTATAATATGTAGAAAACCGATCAAGATTATAAATTCTCTATAAGGCAAGACAAACAATGAAATAAATAAATCAAAGGTTTCTAATATTTCGCCTAAAAAGTAGGTAAAAGGTACAACATATGCGAAGCAGCTGAATTTCGGATTGATACTCATTAAGGCAAAAGTTATAGGAATAAGTAATAGGAGGCCAAAAGTTAAAGGAATATGAATTTGGTATAAGCTAAAGATAGTACTTAAAATTATACCTGTTATCGAGCCTCTTAAAATATCTTTAAGGCCTAAAAGCTCCCAATCAGAATTTTCACATTTATATAAGAAGACGATTAATATAGCAATAATGAAAAATATTGGATCAAAGATTATAGCATAAATGCTTAGCAATAAATTTTCGATAAAAATATCCTCCTTTCTTTTTTTGTTATATCGATTAATATTAATTGGATAATAGAGGTGTTAGGACTTCGACGGCTTTTTGAAGTTGCAAATCTTCTTCAAAAGTTAAGTTTGCTTTTATTAGCAGATCGGCAGGTAATTCTACTGGATAATCTGGCTCGATACCAGTACCCTGAATACAAATGCCAGAAGGGGTATAGTATTCGCTGGTGGTAACTTTAAGGGCTGAATTGTCTATTAAAGGAAGAATAGTTTGAACAATACCTTTACCGTAAGTTCTAGAGCCTACTAATTTAGCTCGATCATGATCTTTTAGGGCACCGGCCAAAACTTCGCTAGCGCTAGCACTTTGTTCGTTAACAAGAACAACTAGAGGAATATTGTTCATATATCTATCTGCTAAAGTTGGCTTAGCTTTAGCACCCATTCCGACGGAAACTATAATACCATCGCTTAAAAATTCATCTACAATTTGTTCTACTACATGAAGTAGGCCACCTGGATTATTTCTTAAATCTAATATAAGGCCTTTGGCCCCATCGTTTTCTAAAGACTTTATTCCAGCGGATAATTGATTATAAGTGAGTTCTTCGAAACTTCTAAGTTCTACGTAACCGATATTATCGTAACCTTCTAACATTTTTACTTCTACGGAAGGATAAATAACGCTTTCACGAGTTATATCGAAAGTATAAGTTTTGTCTTCGCTAGGGCGATAAATATCTACTAAAACATTAGTGCCCTCTGGACCTTTTATTATGTCCGGAACTGTGTTGAAATCATCACCATCTATTTCTTGGCCAGCGGCACCGATTATTTTATCTTTTGGTAATATGCCGACTTTTTCGGCAGGGGAGCCTTTAAATACTTCTACGATCTGAATGCTGTTATCACTTTTGTCTAAAGTCATTTGGACGCCGATACCAGCATATATTCCGCTAGCGCTTTCCATAAATTCTATAAATTCTTCTGGAGTAAAATAAGATGTATAGGGATCGCCGACACCAGCAACAAAGCCTTTGTAGATGCCCTCTTCTAAAGTTTCCATGTCTATATCTCCAAAATATTTTGCGTCTAATATATGCTTTATATCATGAAGTTTGTTATCTATGCTTTCGGTATTAGTTACAGCCGACAAAGTCATCCCAACAACGCTACCAGTGAATACAAAGGATATTAAGGCGCATAAACCAAACTGTTTAGCCAGTCCACGTTTACCTTGTAATTTCTTCATTTTGACCTCCTCATGTTTCATTTTTAACCATCATCCTTTCGACTTCAGTTTAATAATTCGATTGCTTTTTGAAGTTGGTCATCTTTAGCCAAGTTTACCCTACCAGTAGTAACTAATTCCAAAGTGTAAGGTTCACTTTGTTTAATATCGTATTCTGGCTCTATTTCGCTGGCTGAAACAATTTGTCCGTCAATGCTTATTTGTTTAGTAGCTATTAGTAAGGCGCTACCGTCTACTAATTCGATTAATTCGGAAGCCATGCCGGAACCGTCAGTTTTGTCGCCAACAATATAAATATTTTCTAAAGGTTTTAGTCTAGCCACAGCCGATTCTATAGCACCTCGAGTGGAGTTGTTGGTTAAAATAACAACTTCTTTTTCGAATTTGCTAGGTGTAGCTTTATAAAGTTTTTGAGTATCATATTTATCTATAGTAGTAAAAACTTCTTCGCCCTCATCTAAGAATAAATCGCAAAGCCAAAACGCTTCGTCTAACGTTACTCCTGATACATATCTTAAATCTATAATAGCTTTATCGGATTCGATAGACCAGTCTTTAAACTTATTCGGCTTTATATATTCTATATCATTATCTAAAATTTCTGTTTCAACATTTGGAATAAGAACTTCGGATATAGCTAAAGGAATTTCTGTGATTGATCCATCGGACTTTTGTATCGTATATAAAATTGATTCTGGAGTTGTGGTTGTAAGTTTATTATAAATATCTATTTCATTGGAGCCCATAGCAAGAATGTCGTCCAATTTTATTATTCTATCACCAATTTCGATTCCGGCTAAACTGGCTGGTGAATCGGGTTGAACTTCAGTTATGACTAAATATTGATTTGTTATGCCCCAGGTAAATTGAATACCTACTCCTTGGGAAATTCCTTTTTGTGATTTTAAATAATTATTTTTTTCATCTATTGTTAAATACATGGTATTAGGATTATCTAGTGCAGCGACATAGCCATTGTAAAGCCCTTCTACTCTGTCGCTCATCTCGGATTCCTTAAAATATTCTAGACCAACTATTTTATCTAATCCGATTATTTTTGTTTTGCTGTAAAGTTCTCCTTCATTTTTATCAAGAGATAATGCAAGGCTAGAAACAGCCCCTGCAGCTAAAACACCTACTATTATTCCGGAAAAACAAGCGAAAAATTTCATACTGCCCTCCTAACTTTCTTTTTTTATATACATTATCTATTTTGCTTAGAAAGTCTATTTTCAATACCTCTCATAAAATATGTTAATGTGCTGGTAATAGCCAAATAGATTAATGCGACCATGATTAATGGGATTTCAAAATTGTAAGTTGTACTTATTAAAATATTAGCAGCCTTCATTAAATCCATACCACCAATAAATCCTATTATAGCAGTTTCTTTTATAAGGTTTATAAATTCGTTTACAAGAGATGGTAACATTTGTCTAAAGGCTTGAGGTAATATAATTAATTGCATTGTTTGAAAATATGATAATCCGAGAGATCGACCGGCTTCTGTTTGGCCTTTGTCTATAGCATTGATACCGCCTCGAATTACTTCTGACATGTAAGCGCCACTGTTAATCCCAAATGCAATACCACCAACTAATATTCTAGGTAAGTTTAAAGGGGCTAAAACGACTAGCCATAAAAAAGAAACTTGAACAACGGCTGGAGTACCTCGAATAATATCGACATATAATTTTGCAATAAATTTTAAGACTTTTAATATGCTATTTTTAATTTTATTTTTCGATTCTAACATGCCAATTATGGCTACAACCAGTCCTATTGCAAGACCGATAATGGTCGCAATAAAAGAAAGAGTTAGAGTATTAAAAAGGCCATCTAAAATAGTATAAGTATATCCACCCTCTATAAAAGTATTGAAAAAGCTAGCAAATCTTTCAATTGTAAACATATTATCCCCCTTAAAAAAAGGGCTAAGGAATTCCTTAACCCGTGTGTTACTAACAATTATTCTGCTGATTCAAAATATTTATTAAAGATTTCATCGTATTGACCACTTGCTTTAATAGAAGCTAAAGCAGAATTTATTTGGTCGGTCAATTCGGTGTTATCCTTAGCAATGGCGATAGCATATTCTTCTTCTATAAAAGGAGCTTCTAAAATTTGCAAGTTATCTTGTGCTGCTACAAAATTTTTGGCTGGCTCCTCATCTATGATTACAGCATCGACTGTGTCATTTAGTAAATCAGCGATGGCTAAAGCTCCTTTATCGAAGCGAATGATTTCAGCATTTTGAAGCGTACCGTCTTTCGCAAAACTACTGATGAATTGATCTCCAGTTGTACCAAGCTGTACTCCTATGCTTTGGCCGGCTAAATCTTCAGTTGATTCTATAGAACTGTCGTTTTTTACGATTATCATTTGCTTGGATGAAAAATATCCGTCAGAAAAATTTACGCTTTCTCTTCTTTCAGGTGTGTTTGTCATTCCAGCAACTGCTATGTCTATTATACCGTTAGATACAGCGCCCGTTAGTGTGTTAAATTCCATGTCCATAATTTGCAGTTCCATGTCTAATTGATCCGCAATTAACTTAGCTAGATCCACGTCGAATCCAACTACTTCGGTACCTTGAATGTATTCGAATGGCGGAAATGCGGCGTTAGTCCCCATTATTAAAATATTTTCATTTTGTGAAGCTTCTCCGCTACATCCGGTGGCCGCTATAAGTAAAGATGTTGATAAAAATAAGCCAGCTATAAATTTTTTCATTGTTTTGTCCCCCTAAATTATTACAAATGCATAGACTATTAATATAATTATAACTTTGTTAATACAAATAGTCAATATAAAAGTAATAAAAAAATTTGGCATGTTTTGTAAACAATGACTGTAAAATATTTTGATTCATAGAAAAATAGAATATATTGTTCGTGAAAAATACCAAAAAAATAGAGTTAAATATCATTAAATTTTACAATATTAGCATATGAATAACAAAAATAAAAAAAAATCGAGTGATTCTCTTGCTAAAAAGTTGCCTAAATTTTAACAAAATATTTTTGATGTAAACATTTTGTTCGATTTTATAGACATGATCGGTGCGAGAGATTTCGGCCATACTATGTATTTCGTCATGTTTAAGATAAAAAAAGACCCCTTTCTAAGAAAAATTAGAAAACCTAACTTTTAACGTTAGCTTGCTTAAAAAAAATAGAAAAGTAAATATATGTATACATAGCATTGAATTATTATATTTTTACGATTGACTTTAAATTGTTACCCGGTTCATACTAAATTGTAAGGAGCATGTTCTTGCATTGTAATCATATTAGTGTATTTTATACTTAAATGAAATAAGCATTCTATCGATGTATTATTTTCTTAGATTAGCACACTATTGCATGGTTTTCAAGACATGCAGTATTTCATTTATAATACATTTAGAATACATTCTAACTCCTTCCGCCAAAGTCCTTATCTCTGAGAAAGAAAGTCATAAAATGGCAAGAAGGAGTAAAATAAATTGCATTCAAGTTATAAGACAGCCATTTTAGTATGCATATCTTCTATATTAAGGCTAGAGAAATAAGGATAAAAATATTTAGACTGAAGAATTGAGTCTATTTATTCTCTCATATCAATAATAATGATGGTATCATCTTCAAAAGGACTGATAATTTTTCGTTGTTTACCATCCAATTTTGTTTTTTGTGTGTATTCGCCGGTTATGGTATTGAAAAAACAATAAGTTCCGATGCCCTTATAATGTTCTATATAGCCGATACCAATACAATAATTTTCTTTTGGAATATAACCTAAGACTAAAGTATTTTCTTTATTGGCCAATAAATAGCCACCACCTGAAAATTTTCCAAACTTGTTTATAGGATAAAGTTGACTGTAATCGTAAGTTGTAAATAAATCTATCATGTTTTTATAGTAATCAAAATGTGGTTGCGGAGTGGCCAGCCATGGCATGACAGTGATGCACCAAGAAAGTGGCTGCCAATAATAGGCCGAATAGGCACCAGCAAACATGATTTCATAATTTCTTTTTAAACATGTTTTAGCATTCGTATAGTGGCCAGTAAATACTTGGTATTGGCCCTCTTCATAGCCACCATGCTCTAGATTGAATACCGGCTTGTTCGGATAAAGTGCAGTTAATTTTCGGGTTTCTTCGTATATACCTAATGCCCAAGTTTGAATGGATATGACGTCTACTAGGTCCGGATATTTTTTGCAGAATCCATAATCATGCACAGTAATTAATCGTTTGTATGGATCCATCTTTTTTAATCTTAGAGTTCTATCTATTATATAGTTGGCATCACATTTTCCATAGGCCAATGCTTCTTTGCTAACATCCCAAAAAATATTTGAAAATGCAGCATATCTTTTTACGACGTAGTCAAAATACATATCGTCTAAAACGCTATAAGCTTCTGGCCAGTTTACTTGCTTATTCCAAACATAGATCATTAAATGGGAAATTATATTCTTATCATCCAATAATCGGATCACTTTATCTAAATGCTTAAAGAAATCTACATTCAGAGCCGTAAAGTCTGGATTAGAATTGCTTCCTTTAAATGGGAAGATACTTTCATCATCTCCGAGATTATGGGCTGGATCCATGTTTTCATCTAAAATCCATGCTTCTCCGCCGAATCTAAGGTTGTTAGCATAAACGTTCATGATAATTTGATTTACATGATTATCGCTAAAGTAGTCGATTAATTGCTGTAGTTGATTTGTTTTTTCATGATAATCTATTGCAAAGAGCCAGTCGCATTCAAAAGCATATAGTTGATAAGGAGAGCCGTCTTTATAATAAAGTTTAGTTTTATTATTAGAATTTAGAGCTAATGGACCATGCTTGGCGTTATTTTCTATTACGCTGATTTCGCCTATTTGACCATCTAAATCAGATAAATTAGAAAGGATTTTATAAGTGTAGAGGCCGGCCTCGCAAAAGCTTAATCGAAGTAAAAAGTCAGTTTCGCCATTATAAACGCCGAAGCTGTTTTGTAAGAATACGCCATCTTTTTCAATTATAGCTTCGAAAGTTAGGTTGGTAAATGGATTAAAGTTAGAGTCAAACTTAGCTTGAAAAATTATATCTATTGTATCGTATTGTTTAGTTTGATAATTCATAAAAAAGGCCTCCTAGATAATCTATAGAATATTTATTTGCTTAATAAAAAATTCGTTGCAATCTGCATTTTTAGCAGAAGAGATTCTTACCAATTGAAGTCGGCTATATTATATCTATTGTATTGAAGCGTATTGTTTAAGATGATAATGAATATCCAAAGAGATAATCTATAGAATATTTATTTCTTTGATAAAAAATTCACCACAATCTGCATTTTTAGCAGGAGAGATTCTTATTCGTTTAAGACGGCTATTAGGCAAGTTTAATTCAGCACGATAAGATTTAAACTCGTTTGAATTTGGATCTATATCCAAGGTAATGGCTAAAGCATCGGCCCAGTCTATAACTGGATTTTTAAGTGGAGCTTTAGCATCCATGGGTACGGTTGCTATTAAGAATTCTAATTGAGTAGCTGGTGTAAGATTTTTTAGCACGATTTCGATTTGGGGATTTTCTCTAAATTGAATACCGCCGGGCCAAATAACACTTTCTATGGTAGCATTAGTGGCGAAAATTTTTCCGGCCATGCAATTTTTTCCGTCCCAGCCGAGGCTAGTACCAGTTAATGGTTTATATCCACGGGTGGATCTATCGAATTTCCAACTTCTTTTGCTCATATCATGGATTTTTGGATCTACAATCGTTCCATCCGGATTAAAGTTTATTTCAACTATACCGACTCCACGATAAAAATAAGATGTTTCGGGAAATTCGCATGTCATGTAGTACTTACCATTATAAATGAAAAAATCATTATGCTCATGAGATTTTGGAGCAAAGAAGCCCATATATTTATAAGGACCGTACAAATTTTTTGATATGCTATATTGGCCACCAGAAATTAGATAATATAAATCATTTCGCTTAAAAAAGCTAGGTTTATCACCCATGGCAACATGAGATCCAGAATCATTTAATACTTCAAGAAATTTAGGTTCGGAAGTAATGCTTAAAAGATCATCTGCCAAGTTCATGATATAATATTTTCCTGAGCCGACAATTATAAACCAATCGTCATTTTCGGAGTACACTACCGGATCATATGGATGTGTATTTGTCACAAGACTTCTATCAATCAAAGGACGGCCCAACACATCTATATAAGGTCCTTCCGGATGATCCGCTACAAGAACGCCCGTATCATCTGATCGATTTGAAAAAAACCAGTAATATTTGTTATCCTTCTTTTTTAAATTACCAGCCCAACAATTTGGTTGATCTCCGATATATGTGTCGGTTGGAAGAATCTCGCCGACTGGAGACCAATCTATTAAATTGTTAGATTTTAAAATAATCCATTTATCCATGATCCAAGTATCCATAGTTTCAGGACTTTTATCATGTCCACATATTACATAGATATCCTTGTCCTCGACCAAAGCATGCGGATCGGCAAGGCCTGCTTCCGGAAAAAAACTTTCTACAAAAAATCGTTCCATACTTTCCATAAAATAAAAATCCTTTCTAGACTGCGTAAAGTTTCTATAAATATATAGATTTTTTATAATGCATAGACGTTATAAATATAATAATTAATTTTTGTAGCCCATTTTAGCAAGATTGTCTATAGATTTTTTATAGGATGCGTATTTATCTACGCCGTAAGTTTGATCTTGTTCTATAATAAGGTATTTGGTCCCCAAAGTTTTAGAAACCTCAATAATTTCTTTCATGTGAAGATTACCTTCACCGACCTCGGCAAAACGAACTACATCAGTAAAGAGATTAGGATTTTTTTCTTTAAAGTCTTCAGGTACCTGATCTAAACGAGGATGTGCTATCCTATAATCTTTAAGGTGAAGAAGGTCTAATCGGCCGTCGAATTTTTTGATATATTCTTGAGGAGTTTCGCCACCACGTTGCACCCAAAATACGTCTATTTCGAATCCGGCTTGAGGACATAAATCACTAACAATATCGATAATATATCGACCATCTAGTTTCATGAACTCACGATGATGATTGTGAAGATAAAGTTTTAAACCATGCTCTTTTAATTTTTCCACATATTCGTTTGTTCTTTTGCAATCATCTTGGATTTTATCCAAAGTACCGCTAATATTACCAGGAAAGGAGCCGAGGCGAATATATTCTACATTAAATTCTTTGGCTATATCTACTAATCTATCGAACTCATCAATTAAAGAAGGGTTATATTTAGATTGCTCTTTTGGTTGCATAGCGCCACTTAAAGCTATTAATTCTACACCAAATTCTTTGCGAGCTTTTCGGATACCAGCAATATTTTCGTCCGAGATAGCAACAGCAGAAAGTTCTACGTATTTAGCATCAATTTCGGAAAGCTTTTTAAATACTTCAAATGATCCGTTTTCAATAATTTCGTTTTTAAATAACATACTTTGGATAGCTATTTTTTGCATATTTTTATATACCTCGCTTTTTATATTGTGGTCAGAAATTGACTTGAATAAATTATATAATATTATATCTTGTTTGTCATCACAAATTTTCTATGTAATGTATAAATGCCAAAAAAAACTTCTAAGTCTATTAATACGACGGTGACTCAGAAGTTTTTGATTAAATTAAATTTAAATAATGTTATTTATTTTCATGTGCTCTAAGAGCTTGAACATCTATTGTTTGATCAGCTAATTTGTATACTGTTAAATTTTTTAGACCAAAATCCATTGCTTTAGAATAAGAATGTATAAATAAATCTATGTCCCAATTGGCAATAGCTTCGCCAACGTCGCCGGCTATTGCAACTCCGTAACTATCTACATATCTATAAAATTGTTCCTAAACAAATAATGTTTCTGTCTACCGCCAAATGCTAACAAACTTCTAAGTCTATCAATACGGCGGTTTTAAATAATATTATTTATTTTCATGTGCTCTAAGAGCTTGAACATCTACTGTTTGATCAGCTAATTTGTATACTGTTAAATTTTTTAGAGCAAAATCCATTGCTTTAGAATAAGAATGCATAAATAAATCTATGTCCCAATTGTCAATAGCTCCGCCAACGTCACCGGCTATTGCAACTCCGTAACTATCGACATACCTATAAAATTGTTCCTAAACGAATAATGTTTCTGTCTACCGTTAAATGCTAAAAAACTTCTAAGTCTATCAATATGGCGGTTTTAAATAATATTATTTATTTTCATGTGCTCTAAGAGCTTGAACATCTATTGTTTGATCAGCTAATTTGTATACTGTTAAATTTTTTCGACCAAAGTCCATTGCTTTAGAATAAGAATGCATAAATAAATCTATGTCCCAATTGTCAATAGCTCCGCCAACGTCGCCGGCTATAGCAACTCCGTAACCGTCTACATATAAGATGGTTCCTAAAGGAATAACATTTCTGTCGACCGCTACCATACCTATGAATGTTGGTAATCCGCTTGCTGTTATCCCGTTCCATGGCGCATTTTCTATATCCGTATAAGCGCTTGCGTGCATTGTGTATTTATCTGTGAATTCGTATTCAATACCTGAAAATTCGCATACAATTGTGTTGACAGGCTTTGTCCCCTCTTTTATGATTTTAACAACTGGCTCTGCAACAATTGTTTCGTTTGTAACTATTTCGGACACAATTTGATCTCCTAAAATTTGTTGAGATATAGTAATCTCCTTCATTCCAGGTATACCTTCTTGTACTATTAGTGTTGTGCCTTTCTTTAAAGAATTATCTGCTATAATTTGTGTCTCAAACGGAATACTTTCTTCAATGAGTTTTATAACCGAATTTTCTAGTTCTGATTCTAAGTTATTAGTTAGATCATTAGCGAAAGTATAGACAGATGTTGTTGATATAGCAAATAAAGAAAGAGAAATAGTTACAAATTTAACAAACCTTTTCATTATGAATGACCTCCTGGTTTTTTTAAATATCATACATATACATTATAGATAAGACATTTACACTTTATGACATGAATATTTTTAAATTATTACAATTAATTTAATTAAGTGTAATCTTTTTGATAAAAAGATAATTATAATAATAAATAATCTGAAAAGCGTATGAATGGATGTGTATTTTAAAAAAGAACGTGGATCTAATTTATCCAAATAATTTGTATTTTAAGAATATATATTCGTTAAAAATCAATAAAATTAATTATTTTTCTATATAGGAATGATTTTTAAAATACAATACTAGTAAAATTTAACAATAATAGCATATGTTATATCACTATATTCGATAAAATTTTAATGCGTTACCGTAAGTGATAGAAGCAACATCTTGGATATCCATATTTTTTATTTCAGCTATTTTATTAATAACATGAATAAGTTGAGAAGAATCGTTACGTTTACCTCTATTAGGTTCTGGACAAAGGTAAGGGGCATCGGTTTCTATTAAAATATTTTCTATAGGTATGCCTTTAACAACATCTAAGGTTTTTTTAGCATTTTTAAAGGTTATGGATCCACCGATACCGATATATAATCCCATTTTAACATATTGGTTAGCACGTTCTAAG
This sequence comes from Candidatus Epulonipiscioides saccharophilum, assembly GCA_002007295.1. Taxonomy (GTDB): domain Bacteria; phylum Bacillota; class Clostridia; order Lachnospirales; family Cellulosilyticaceae; genus Epulonipiscioides; species Epulonipiscioides saccharophilum. The sequence continues at coordinate 18,433 of LNZM01000012.1, forward strand.
CTACCGCTAAAGCAATGAACGACTGCATTTTTTATATTTTCTTGATTAATGATAGTAAACGTATCTAAATCCGCATCTCTGGAATGAATTACCATAGGAAGATGAAGTTTTTTAGCTAATCGAATCTGCTCTACAAAGTAGTATTTCTGATTTTGTACAATTGTATTCTCGTAATGATAATCTAGGCCAATTTCTCCAATTGCTACTACTTTATTGTTACCGGCTAATTCTTCTAAAGTAATAAGATCTTGATCGGATACTGCATTAATATCATGTGGATGAATACCTACTGTTGCATAGACATTTTTGTATCTTTGAGCTAACTCGACGCATTGTTTACTAGTTTTTATATCTGCGCCAATGTTTATGATTCTGTAGTCATTTTGATTTAAATAATCTAACAGTTCGTATCTGTCTTGGTCGAATCTCGGATCATCGTAATGTGCATGTGAATCAAATATTTTCATGTTGATCTCCTTTGAATTATTAAGTTGAATGATTAGTTAGTTACCCTACGCATAAAGGCGGGGCTTATATCTAATCTATACGTAGTACAATCAACTTTTTATTAAATTTAAAATATCATAAAAAAGGAAGAAATACAAGGAGTTGGGGTAATTCCTCCCTATGCCTAAAGGCGAGAATGTCCTTAGCTGAGTTTAGTGAAGGTTTACTAAAATTTTGGTGAAATGGGTTTAAAAAAATATTATACATAAAAAAAAAGACAAGGAAAACCTTGCCTCTCAAAAGGGTATAGTATGGGAATAACTATAAATATTTGGTAATCTTCAAAAGCTTCAGGGGGGAAGTATTACCATTTTGATAGTTATGGACAAGATAATAAGAAACTTTACGCTTCCTTTATTTTCCTAACCACAAATAAAATTATACCCTAAGTTGCCAACTTTGACAAGTACAAATATTAGTATTTTTTATTTTGTTGTTTGTAAGCTTTTTACAACAACTATTGTTACACATGAAAGTAATTTGTTAAGAAAATTAGTAAATTATACACGAACTTCGCCAACCACTCCTAGGATATGTTTATTTTGTTCAAGGATTGGTTTAATTTTAGTATTTAAGAACAATTCAACTTGTTTATCTGCAATACCAATAAAGTTTTTAGCATTTAATAGTGTTGAAAGCTCCGATTTAGTAATATTAAACGTTTCGTCTAGCAATATTCTTTCTATTAAATCATTTTTACCACCAAGACTTTTTACATTATAAGAAGCTTCCATGGATAAGGTTCTTATTTTTTCATGTAAATCCTGTCTATTACCGCCTTTTTTTACACCTTCCATTAAAATAATTTCAGTAGCCATAAAAGGAAGTTCAGCATCGATGTGGTTTTGGATTATTTTTTCATTGACTATTAATCCGCTAGATACATTTAAATAAGTTTCTAAAACAGCATCCGTAGCTAAAAAGGCTTCGGAGACTACTAGTCTTTTGTTAGCACTATCATCTAAAGTTCTTTCAAACCATTGAGTGGATGCAGTGATAGCAGTATTTATTGGTAAAGAAATAATAAATCTAGCTAACGAAGAAATCCGTTCAGATCTCATAGGATTACGTTTATAAGCCATAGCGGAAGATCCTATTTGAGTTGATTCAAAAGGCTCTTCTATTTCTTTTAAATGGGATAACAATCGAAGATCGTTACTAAATTTATAGGCTGATTGAGCAATAGAGGATAGGACATTCAAAACATGGCTATCAATTTTCCTAGAATAAGTTTGGCCGGTAACCGGAATAAGGTTATCATAACCTAATTTTTGTGCTACCAACTTATCGAGGGCCAGTACTTTTTCTATATCGTTATCAAATAAATTTAAAAATGTAGCTTGAGTGCCGGTTGTACCTTTGGCACCACGTAAAGCTTTGTTGACTAAAAGATATTCTACATCTTGAAGATCCATTAAAAGTTCATTAATCCATAAAGTGGCTCGTTTTCCGACGGTAGTAAGTTGAGCAGCTTGGAAATGAGTAAAGCCAAGAGTTGGTAGAGATTTGTATTCATCCGCAAATTTAGCGAGCCGATCAATAACGTTTATTATTTTTCTTCGAATAATTTCTAATCCTTCATACATTATTAAAAGATCTGTGTTGTCCCCTACATAGCAGCTAGTAGCACCGAGATGGATTATTGGGGCAGCCAAATTTGCTTGGTCAGCATAGGCATGGACATGGGCCATAACATCATGCCTCACTCGGCCTTCATGTATTTTGGCTCTATCGTAATTTATATCCGTTTGATACTCTTTAAGCTGTTCTATTTGCTCTTGGCTAATGTTTAATCCAAGTTCTTTTTCCGCTTCGGCTAGTATAACCCATAGTTTGCGCCAGGTCGTAAATTTTTTGTCTTCCGAAAATAACGCCAACATCTCTTTAGAAGCATAACGTCCTTCTAACGGACTTTTGTATGAATCTGTCATGATCTATTCCTCGCTTTTATATTTTTAATTATTCTAGCATACTAAATCCTATTTTATCAAGTGTCAACCACTAGAATAAGTATTTTTGAAAAACTCAAATATTTTAAAATAATATATTGTTTATGGAGGCTAATATGATTATAATTAGAAATGAACAAATAAAAGATTATAGAAGCTCGTAAGAAGTAGCTCGGGATGCCTTTTGGAATTTAGTTCATGGAGGTTAATATGATTTCAATTAGAAATGAACAAATAAAAGATTATAGAAGCTCGGAAAAAGTAGCTTGGGATGCCTTTTGAAATTTAGTTTATGGAGGTTAATATGATTTCAATTAGAAATGAACAAATAAAAGATTATAGAAGCGCGGAAGAAGTAGCTCGGGATGCCTTTTGGAATTTATATGATCCGGGAACAGATATACACGCTGTAATAAATCAACTGAGATTGCATGAGGATTTTATTCCCGAAATGACATTTGTAATAGAAAAGGATGGCGAAATTATAGGTGGCATTTATTCTACGAAATCCAAAATTATACGGAATAACGCCGAAGAGATGGCAACTATAACATTTGGGCCAGTTTTTATAGTACCAAAGTATCATAGACAGGGCATGGGCAAAAAAATGATTACACATGCGATCGAAGCCGCAAAAAGATCTGGATATAAGGCAATAGCAATTTTAGGCTATCCATATCATTATAAGCCGTATGGATTTGTTTCAGGAAAAGAATATAACATTTCTTCAGAGGATGGTAAATTTTATAGTGGCTTGCAGATTTTAGAGTTAGAAGAAAAAGCCTTAGATAACATTAAAGGATATGCTGTATTTTCAGATGCGTACGAAGTGGATCCGGGATTTGCCGAAGAATATGATAAAGAGTTTCCGATTAAAGAAAAGAAAGTGGAGCCGAGTCAGAAAGAATATGAGATAGCATGTCAAACATTGGCCTAAGAGAAAGAAGCAGATGAAAGGGTGCTGTCGCACTAACAACCTAAAAGTTAATTAAAATACGGAGAGGAGTACTGTAGAGAAACACACTAAGGGGAAATTGCAAGACTCTCCTTCTAAGAGAGCTGTCAGCGGAGTTGATTGAGAGGTTGGGGGACGATGAACTGAGGGGAAATTGTAAAGGGGATGTCGCATTAACAACCCAAAAAAATCAGAAAACGAGTGTCCAAAAAAGGATAGCTCGTTTCTTCGTTTCATGGTATAAGTTAACTCAAATTTGAATATAGGCTTCGCCAAAATATGATTGCAGGGCGACAACTCCAGAAAAACACCTTAGTTAGCTTCGATAGAGATAGGTTACAGATTATGGCCGAAAAAAAAGAAGCTAATTAAAGCTTCTGTTGAGTACTTAACAATGGTCGCAGTATATTCGAGCACACATGTTGATAATATGTCTGATATAGAATATCAGTTAGCGGTCCACTAGCCATAATAACAAGCTGTTGTTGTTTATATTCGAGACGGTAGGCAGGTGGATTATGTTCAAATTGCATATTTAAAATGAAGCCGGATCTTTCATAAAATTTTTGTCTAGATATAGAATAATCATCGATTGGCGGATCGATTTCTAAAATAAGAAGTTTATCATAATTTTTTAAGAGAGATAGAGCCTGAGTACCAAGGCCCGATCCTCTTAAGTGTTTAGCAATGGCAAAATGTTCTATATAGATGTACTCATCGTAATGCCAACACATCAAAAAGCCTGCAAAAGAATTATCTACTAAAATGATATTGAAGTGATAATTTGGATCTTTAAGAACAAATTCTTGACTAGTCGAATTTCTAGTTTGTTCAAGAGGGAAAGCTTCTAGATACAATGAGTAGGCGTTTTTATAATGTAAATCATTTTTGTTAAAAATACGTTTTAATTCCATGATTAATAAGTCCATTCTGTAATAAGATTTAAGGCTAAAGATTTTTAATAAATTCGAAAGTAAAGTGTATCCAAGAATTAACGGTCAGTTACCCCAAGCATAAATGCCGGGGATGTGTATCTAATCTACACGTAGTACAATCAACTTTTATTAAAGCCGCCCACAGTCAGTTCCAGTCCGCTTTATGCCTCAGGTAATGCTAATTTACGAAGCATTTTAATATAACACCAGTTGAGGCAGAGTGACAGTTCTCAGCAGGGTGGCTGGAAATTGCACTGTTGGCATTGAAGGAAATGATTCAGAACTTAGCAAAAATGCACTTTATGTCAGAGCCGGTGCACATA
>LNZM01000013.1:0-13507 GCA_002007295.1 Candidatus Epulonipiscioides saccharophilum
GTGGCAGTACGCTTTCTCCCTCTAATTCCCATACATGGGAACTTAAGCAAATTAACTATTATTATGGAGTAACCACTCCAAAAAATTACGAAGTAATCACTCCATAAGGACCCCTCAGTCCGCTACGCTGACAGCTCCCCTGAAAGGGGAGCAGGGCCACTTCCCCGCAATTTTGTGACTAAGATTCTTAAGTTCCCGGCTATGCCTCCAACTCCCTCCGTCACTATTGCAAAGTTAGTTAAAAAATATTTTACATTATACAGTCAATAGCTATTTTGGATAAGTATGTATACATAAATTATGGAATAATACCTTTAAATATTGCCAAATTAGTTGAAAAATATTCTACGTTAAGCAGTCAATAGCCATTTCGGATAAGTATGTACCCATAAATTCTCAATTATACAAACATGTGCCATGTATATCTATTTAAGTAGTGACTTATACTATAATAGAAGAACTAAATCCAATTAAAAACTAGATTAATTTTTTTGTATCAATATTATTTGCACTCATATTAAAGCAAAGGAGATTGGCACTATGAAAAGAAACTTTACTTTCGGTTTAATGGCCTTAACTTTAGCATGTGGAGTTATTTCTAGTTATGGAGCAACAAAGGATGATGATATAGTAATTCTTTATCGAGGGAATAAAGATGACAATATTGGGTACACTGGTATTTCTGTTTATGCGGATGGATTAAGCGAGATTGATCTTACAAATAATCCATCCGTATACGATACACCGATTATGTTAAAATGCAGAGATACAGACGTTGCATTTATTGGAATTGAAAAGGGTAATCCTTCAACATCCGATGATGATTTGTACGACGCTATTCAAGATAATGTAAACGAAGCTATCGCAAATGGTGCGGATTACATTATTGCTGTTTCGCATTTAGGGGATAATGCAAAACTTAAGCCTTGGCGCTCGGTTGACGTAATTTCAAACACATACGGAATTGATGCTATGATAGATGGTAATCCAGCAAATGTCATAGACAATTTTTTAGTTCAAAATATAAATGGCGAAGATGTCATTTTAACTCACACTGGGAACGCTTTTAAAAATATTGGGAAAATATTAATTAATCCTGAATCTAACGCTATTAGTTCGGAATTTTTAGAGGGAAGTATGGCTCTTCCTTATACTAATATCTACGATGAGGATAGCATCTTTTTAATGTATCCTGTTTTGAATAATTCGAATAATTTTAATAAACAAGCTACAAATACCAATAAATCTGTGTCTGATTATGTGGTAAAAAACGGCGATAACCTTTCTACTATTGCCGAAAATATTTATGGTGATGCGGACGTTTATCATAAAATCTTTAATTTAAATAAAAATATTATACACAATCCAGATCTTATCTTTCCGGGCCAAGTCCTTTCCATGCCCAAAGCTTAATTTATAGATTATAATATAAAAAATATTAAAATAGGGGTCATAATATTCACCCCTATACATATCCTACTTATTAATTATCGCCTTCATTTATTCTATAAACTTTTCTAGATCTACTTCAGATCCATTTAATTTGCTCTCATCCATTTCTATTCTCCAAGCACAAAATCCGGTGCCGATTTTATAAGATGAAATGTCCATTTACTTACTTATGTATATTGTAAATTTGGCTACCTCATCTTTGTAGTTAGTATTTTTGTTTGACCAAAAGATTTCTATTAAAAATAGGTGGCATTGTATCTACCTCCTATACATACTTCATTTATTGATGATCTCCTTCATTTCTTCTATAAACTTTCCTGGATCTACTTCAGATCCAAATAATTCTTGTATTTTTTCGTTACTCTTTGATGCTATACTGGCTGGAAATACTGTATCCCACGCCAAAATTCCTTTTTCATACTTATCCAATAAATTTTTGACTTCTATAAATAACGGATTTAATTTGCTCTCATCCATTTCTATTCTCCAAGCACTAAATCCGGTGCCGGTTTCATACGATGAAATGCCCATTTGCTTGCTTATATATATTGCAAATTTCGCCGCTTCAGCTTTGTACTGAGTATTTTTGTTTACCCAAAAACTTTCTATAAATCCGCCAATATACTCTGTATTGCTGTCTTCTTCTTTTATGGCCGGGATGTCTAGTACCGCAATTTTTTCTGGTTTAATCATTGAATTAGAATCTGTATAAACTTGGTTGACAAACCAACTACCCGTTATTCTCATGGCAGCTTGACCTTGCATAAAGAGCATATTAGCAGTGTCATAATCATTTTCTAATGGATTGTTTCCGAATGCTCCCATCTCCACTAAATCCCTAACTTTTTTTGCTACTAATAAATACCCCGGATCGTCGCCAAATTCTTTTTTATTATCTAGCATTTGCTTTATATTTTCTGCGCCTACTTCTTTCATTGCTAAAGCCTGATATATAAATGCTGAATCCCATCCGTCTTTTGCACCTATAGCAATAGGAATTATTTTTTCTAATTCTAATAATTTTTGACAAGCATCCGTTAGTTCGCTATATGTACTAGGTAGTTGAACTTCGGCCTTTTCAAATAATTCTGTATTCACATATAAGGACATGACCCATGAAAAAGATGGCAACGCATAGATTCTATCGCTAAATGTAAATGCATCTAAGGATCCAGGCAATATGTCTGCTAAACTTTCATCACTTATATATTTATCTAAAGGAAGCAATTTGTCGGCCGTAATAAATTTTTCCGCTGTGCCTGCTCCCCAATAATAAAATATATCTATGTTTTTTGCCTCACCCGTAAATTCAGCGGCTATCTTCGTCTTATAGGCTTCCGTTGATAATGTCTTAGTGTTTATTTTTATTTGCGGATTTCTATCCATATAGTTCTTTACAGCTTGGTCGTATATGGCTTTTAATTGATTGTTATCATTTGTCCATTGATGCCACACATTTAATTCTATCTGGTTTTTATTCTGATTCTGGGTTAATTTTTCTGGGCCACATCCTATTAAACTTATTGTTAATACTATTAATGTTAAAAATCTTAAAATCCTGTTCACGTTTATCCTCCGTTGCTAAACTTTATTATCATCAATCCAGTTTTGTTAATGCTGAATTTATGCTTATCCTCCGTTTCTAAATTTCTTTATCGTTAATCCAGTTTTCTTTTTAAAGCATATACCAAAATAATGGGCATCTCTAAATCCAATTTGTTCTGCTATTTCATAAACTTTTAAGTCGGTTTCATTTAACAATCTTATGCTTTCACTTATCCGCCTTTCGGTTATATATTCTATTAAACTAGTTTTCATCTCTTGTTTAAATAATCTACTTAAATAACTTTCGTTAGAATATATTTGAGATGCAACCAACTTTAAGGACAATTCCGGATTATAGATTTCTTTATTTATATAATTAAGGGCCTCTACTATAGTCTTATGCATTTTTTTGGTCGGCGGTTTTTCTGAATGTTTTTCTAAATTTTCTCCTAAGTTTTTTCCTGAAGTGCTGTTGGATTCAGTATTTAATTGAGTAAATCTCTCTTTTACTATTATAGTCAAGGCCTCTATATCTTTCATATTAATGGGTTTTAATAAAAAATCTGTTATACCCAATTTTAAGGCCTTTCTAGCATAATCGAACTCTCGATAACTTGTAACTATAACTATTTGGCATAAGGGTAATTTTTTAAATAACTGTGCTGATAATTCTAGTCCATCCATTTTGGGCATATTGATATCGGTCAATATTAAATCGGGTTTATTATCCTTTACAAATTCCAATGCTTCCGACGCACTGCCGGCTTCGCCCATTATCTCAAATCCATGTCTAGTCCAATCGAAACCTTTTCTTAAGAGTATTCTTTCTAATTTCTCGTCATCTACGAGTAATACTTTTATCATTCTTGCACCACCTTAATTAGAATTATAAATCCTGTACATTGGTAGATCGTATTCAATATCAATATTTATAGCATAGGTATTTTAATAATAAATTCTGTGCCACTGTCAAGTTCACTATAAATCGTAACCGGATTTTCGATGTTATAATATAGCTTAACTCTTTGGATAAGACTGTAGATTCCGAATCCAGAATTACCGGTTTGTATTTTTTCATTTAAGATTTGATGTATACGATCTTCTTCCATGCCACAACCATCGTCTGTTATAATAAAAATAATTTCATCTTCATCTCTGTAAATTTTAATGTGGATTGATCCATCTCCATCCTTTTCCTTGATACCGTGATATACAGCATTTTCTACAATCGGCTGAAGTAAGAGTTTTAGGATCATTTGAGATTTCAATTCCTCTTCTATATCATAGGAAAATTTAATTTTATCATCGTACCTTATATTTAAAATAGTAATATAACTACTTATACTTGCAATTTCTTGACTTATCATTATAAAATCTTGACCGCTATTTAAAGTATTTCGGTAAAATTGCCCTAGGGCCTGAACCATCTGAAAACATCTTTCATGATCTTCCATCAATGCTAAGGCAGAAACGGCATCTAAAGTGTTATATAAAAAATGAGGGTTTATTTGGGCCTGTATGAGATTTATCTCACTTTTTGCATTTAGCTGTTCTTCTTCTTTTACTTTCATTATCAAAGTTTTTATTGACATGGCCATATGGTTAAATACTTGTTTTAACCGATTAATTTCATTGTTATTGTCATTTCCTTTTATAGGCATTTCTATAAATTGACCTTGTTCTATAAGTTTCATATGCAATGCCATTCGGCCTAAAGGATTAAATATCAACCGATTTATTTCTACAGAATACAGTACGGCTACAAATATATTTAGGATCATTATTCCGATAATTGTTAGATATAAAGGTAATGACATTTTCATTCTATCAATTTGAAAGCTACCAAATAAGGTCCACTCAGAGTGAGGGATCTTTTGACTAATTATTACAGCCGTATTGTTAGCAATAGAAATAACTTCATCGTTATTAAGATTTTCTAGGCCATATTCTATATACTCTAACTCGTGGTTTTTGGGTGGAATTATAAAGTTGTATTCATCATCCATGATAAAAAATTGAGAAGTATCAGATTGAGTTACTTTGTCAAAAAAATCTTGAAAAATTGCTGCTTCTATAGTTATCAACAAGGTAGCTATCGGATCATAATTTTCTTTATTGCCGATTTCTCGAATATAAGAGATATAGTTCAAATTTTCTTTATTGGGAAACTGAAGAACATTTTCGCTTTTGTGTATAAAAAATCCGTTGCCATTAGCCTCTTTCATTTGAGCAAACCAATTTGTTTGTATAATTTTATTCGGATCAACATAAATAGGAGCGGATTTATAGGCCGAGTAAGAATTAAAATATTTATCAAATATAAATGCGCTAGCTATATAATCGGCGGATAAAATAATATTACTAAGACTTTTCTCAATTTCTATATGAACATCAGGCTCAATATAATCCTGAGAAATACTAACTAAAGCATTCTGGACGTTATCATCAAAATAAATTAAGTTTGAAAATTGAGTCACGTTATCAAATATAAAGTTTAAATTTTCTGTTAGTACTCTAATTGTCTGTTCACCGGCATTTCGTACTTCTTGCTCTATGTACTTTTGATTTATTATAGAAATGAAAGCAACAGTGATAGCAAACGTAAAAATCAATGCAGCTATATAAACAAAAAAAATCTTTGTTCTTATTGTTATTTGATGGAATATTTTAGTCATAGATTATTTAGCCTTTCTGCAGCTTAATGCACGGTTGTATTATCACGGCCATGCTACACATCCGAATATTTTAGACATAGATTATTGAGCCGTTCTGCAACTTAATGCATGGTTGTATTATTATGGCCATGCTACATTCGAATATTTTAGACATAGATTAAGCCTTTCTGCAACTTAATGCATGATTGTATTATTACGGCTATACTACCCATACATGGGAACTTAAGAAAATTAACTTTTGGTGAAGCTAACTAAAAGGCGGGCAACCTGCTTCCCTTCTAGGAGAGCTGTCAACGCAGCTGACTGAGGGGTTCTTATGGGGCTATAGCTCCGTACTTTGCATGCTAAGATTAATAACAAAAACTTTTATGCACACTTTCTCCCTCCGGCCGCTTCGCGTCCACCTCCCCCGCAATTTTGTGACAACTCCAGGATAACCCTTCAGTTCGTTTCGCCAAAAGATTCTTAAGTTCCCGGTTATGGCTATACTACCTCCTAATTAGAAAATTTATTCTAAAATAACATCTATGATATAATCTCGGTCATCTTTTAGTTTCTCTATTACTTTTCTAGGTATATTATGAAAATATATTTCGCCCTCTAATATTAGTGAATTAACCTTATATTCATGTACTTCTTTATTATAAATATTTGTATAAATCACCTTAATCTTTTTGCCAGCAAACATCATGGAAATGGATGCAACGTTATTCTTATCAAATTGCTTTCTAAGTAACTGCGGATCAAAACTTAAATCTCCGTACTCTCCGCTTACGCCAAACATCTTATTTATTACTGTTACCAATAGCCAGCTGGCTGAACCAGTTAAGTAATGGTACATACCTCGTCCTTTTGCATCTATATATTCAGGGATTCCCGGTAGAATTTTGCTTACACTAAAATTATCGCAATGCGAAAATAATGATTCTATAACCTTATAACCGGCCATAGAATAGCGCCTAGAATATAATGAATAGGCGTACATTATAGCCATGTGGGCGAAGACAGCACCGTTTTCTTTGTGCCCATATGCAAATCCATACATTCGGCCCATGTCCATTTTGATCTCTTTAAAATTCGTATTTAATTTGTAGCCACCTACATTTTCGTCGTATAAATATTTATCGGCTGCCTTAATAATTTTGCCCACTTGTGCGTCGCTTGCTGTACCTGACATTATCATAAATACTTGACTCGTTAACATCATGTGATTCTCATTTTCTAATTTCCTTTTATTGTTATCATAGTATCCATTAAACCAGCCTAATTCTTCTGTTTTTTCTATCCATTCTTCCTTTCTAATATGCTCTTTTATCCATTGACCCTTTTGTCTTAAACTTCTAGAAATGTTTCCGTTTGTTAATTTTACTACTACTCCGCTTAATTTATGACTACAATTTTTAAAATAATTACTCAAAACCTCTTTCTTACTGCCAATATTTTCATGATTATCTACATCTAAATCCATATCTATCAAAGATTCTATTTCCTGAAATAACTCAATTTCTCGGATTCCTTTTTTTTCTAATTTATCAATTAAGTCGGCTAATTTTTCTAAATTATATGCGTACATCGAAGTAAAGGCTACACTCTCACCATTTTTTTCGGCCATATCTAAAGCATCATTCCAGTCGGCCCCACGGATTCTTATATGATTATGATGGCCCACATCGTAAAACGCTGTTAAATTCTGTACTAGTAAATGCTCTAGGATCGTCCCTTCATACACTGTTCCGAATGATGTAGTTAATTTTTGACCATCCTCTACTTTCCAAGCTGAATTTTTTACTTCTCCACGACATATTTGTAAATCTTGAAAGTACGTGTTTTTTTCTAACAAAATTTCTAAATCACCCGTATGTTGTATGTAAAGATCTAGGGTTAAAAATGGCCAGACCCCATGATCCATCCATACTCTTGTGATATTATTTCTATCCGCAATGAATTCGCCTTGCTTTTGGCCTATGATTGTTGCGTTCGTTCCGTCTATCCTAACTCCTGCAAAATTATCTATAAGCATGCTTTTGACATTTTCCGGATTCATAATTAATAATGCTAAACAATCTTGCCATAAATCTCGCCAGCCTCTTCCGCCTTTTCCGTAGTCATGATGTGGTAAAAATGAACATCCATAAATTCTCCTTAGCATAGGTTGGAAACTTACCCACTTCATCCAGCAATCAAAATTAGTTAATGACGTATGATAACTTACGTTTACTTTTTCTCGCCAATATTTTTTAGTGTACTCCAAACTGTTTAGGACATAATCGGTTTCTAAAAATTTTTCAATACTCTGTTCTAATAAGTCTATATCGTCTCCATAGGCCATGACAATATTGTAAGAAACTTTTTGGCCAGGTTGTAATATTATTTCTTCAAAGCACAAACCGCCTAATGCCTCATAGCCAAAATGTTCTTCGGAAACAATTTTGGCCGGATTTAACGGTATTTCATAGAGGGCTTTTGGATTTTCCAAGTTACCGCCTTCACCTATAAAATCTTCTATTGTTGGATAAAATCCTATAGGGCCATTTCCAAAAACTCCGTATACTTTAGAATTAAGTTGATGTCCTCGTTCGTCAAACGTCATGGTCGGCTGAACCATGATTCCATTTTTAGAATTATATATTCTGTTAAGTAGAGAAGTCACATGCCTATGATCCCTTATATTGTCTGCCGATCTTGCGTAAATGGGAATCGCTGTTACTATTTGAATATTAATTTCACTCTCGAATGTGTTTTCAATGTCCACATGCATAATTTCTACTGTCTCGTTTGTGGCCGGCACAAAGTTTGTTATCATAGATTTTAAATATTTGCTATACCTAGTAATTTTGTGATACATAAATCCGGCTTCTAATTGTGTTGCGTCTTTAGGGTTACTCGGATCATTTGAAAATAGCTGAGCCTGTGCTACTGCCGATTTACCGTTCAAAGATATTACTTCTTTATTATTAATCTTAGCCCATATATTGCGAGAAGACTTTTCATTATGTAAATTTTCAGCACTTACTGGCGACATGAAAAATAAATTTTGGCCCATTTTCGAATCGCCTGCCAAAGTTGGTGTTACACTACTCATGACACCGGATTCATTTGCTATTGGAAAATAAAGATAACTTGTGAGTTCTGGATCCACTAAAGAAAAATCTCCATCTAAACTGGTATACTTATAATTCATTATGCACCATCCTCTTATAGATTATATTCATGAATTAATTATAATCTATCACTTGGCAATTTAAAACATAGAAATTTTTGTAAAAAGGTAATTTTTTTTACAGATTACGCTTGTGAGTCACTGATAATATATTGCTAAGCAATGTAACCCATAGAATTTTTTCTAAAAAGGTAATTTTTTTACAAAATGATTTCAAATTATTAGAAATTATCTCCAATTCATAAAAATATATTGACATTATTGCAGGAACAGTTTATTATTTAGTTACATATTAACTAGAAAGGATTGAGTTTATGAAAAAATTTTTATCTGCAGTTTTATTTTCAAGTTTAGCCTTAACTTTTGTAGCTTGTTCGGAATCCACACCTACGGATACTAGCAATCTTGTTGGAGTTTCAATGCCTACGCAAGATTTACAACGTTGGAATCAAGACGGAAATAACATGAAGTTAGCATTAGAAGAGGCTGGTTATGACGTTGACTTACAATTTGCTGCAAACGACATAGCTACACAACTTTCTCAGATAGAAAACATGATAGCAAGTGGAGTGCAAACTCTTGTTATAGCATCAATCGATGGTTCATCTCTCGGCACAGTTATGGAGCAAGCCAAAGCAAATGGGATAGAAGTAATTGCTTATGATAGATTAATCATGGGAACAGATGCATTAAGTTATTACGCAACGTTTGACAACTGGAAAGTTGGTGTTACACAAGGAGAATACATAGTAAACGAATTAGACTTAGCAAATACGAAAGACACTTACACGATCGAATTTATTACGGGCGATCCTGGAGACAATAATATAAACTTTTATTTTGACGGTGCTATGAGCGTTCTTCAACCATATCTAGATAACGGTACTTTAGAATGTCTTTCTGAGCAAACCGAAAAGGACGAGGTAGCAACAGTAAACTGGGCATCCGATGCTGCGCAAGCTCGCTTCGAAAATATTTTAGCTTCTTACTATTCTGATGAGGATTTAGATATTGTTTTAGCCTCAAACGATTCCACAGCTATGGGTGTGGCGAATGCTTTAGCCTCTTCTTACAATGGAGAATATCCTGTGCTTACAGGCCAAGATTGCGATATTGTAGCCGTACAAAATTTGATAGCAGGAAAACAGGCTATGTCCATATTTAAAGATACTCGTACTTTAGCGGACCAAACCGTAAAAATGGTTGACGCTTTAATGAAAGGCGGAGAAGCCATGGTTAACGACACAAGTACTTATGACAATGGAACTGGCATAATTCCCTCTTATTTATGCGAACCAGTTATTGCTACAATAGATAATTATAAAGAATTATTAATTGATACAGGATATTACACAGAGGAAGAAGTTCAGCCATAAAATTTAATACAGAGGAAGAATTTCAATTATAAATATTTAATACTGAGGATGAAATTCAATCATAAAATTTAAAACATACGAGGAATGTTGTTAGCAAACATTCCTTTTTTAAAGGAGGGGATATTATTGTCAGAACTTATATTAGAAATGAAAAATATAACAAAAACTTTTTCAGGCGTGAAAGCTCTAGACAATGTAAATCTTAAAGTCAAAAAAGGTACTATCCATGCTTTAGTAGGTGAAAATGGCGCTGGCAAATCTACCTTAATGAATATTTTAAGTGGTGTCTATGATTATAATTCCTATACTGGAGATATAGTATATGAAGAGCAAATTTGTAAATTTACCAAAATATTGGATAGCGAATCCAAGGGAATCGTAATAATCCATCAAGAACTTGCATTGATCCAAGAACTGACTATAGGCGAAAATATGTTCCTTGGCAACGAACAAGGCTTCAAATTTGCAATAAACTGGAATCGTACATATAGCGAAGCAGATAAATATTTAAAAACGGTTGGCCTAAGCGAGTCTTCTAGAACGAAAGTTTACGACATTAGTGTAGGCAAACAGCAAATGGTTGAAATTGCAAAGGCCCTAGCTAAACGTGCTAAACTACTTATCCTGGATGAACCAACTTCTTCTCTTAACGAACAGGATTCACAGGCCCTTCTAGATTTATTACTAGAATTTAAAAAACAAGGCATGACTTGTATAATCATTACTCACAAATTAAATGAAGTCTCTTACGTATCGGATGAAATTACAATTATTCGTGATGGTAAAACTATCGAAACTTTAAACAACGAGCTTCATGACTGCAGTGAAGATAAAATTATTAGCGGTATGGTTGGTCGAGAGTTGTCGGATAGATTTCCTAAGAGAGTAAATCATATAATTTCTGATGAGTACGCTTTAGAAGTAGAAAATTGGAATGTTAGTCACCCTGTGTATACTAGTCGCAAGGTTGTAGATAACGTTTCTTTTAATCTCAAAAAAGGTGAAGTAGTAGGCTTTTCTGGCCTTATGGGTGCGGGTAGAACTGAATTGGCCATGAGTTTATTTGGAAAAAGTTATGGTACTGCTATTTCGGGTACTTTAAAATTAAATGGCCAAGAGAAAAAAATCAATACCATTCGTCAAGCTATTAAAGCTGGCCTGGCTTATGTAACAGAAGATCGTAAGGGCAACGGCTTAATACTTACAAACTCCATAAAAACAAATACGACCTTAGCTAATTTGGCCGATGTTTCTACATGTTCCGTCATTAATTCTTCTAAGGAAATTTCGGTGGCTCAAGAATACGTATCTAAAATGCACACCAAATGTCATAGTACAGAACAATTAGTGGGGAATCTTTCGGGCGGTAATCAGCAAAAGGTTCTTTTGTCCAAATGGATATTTTCCGATCCAGATATTTTAATTTTAGATGAACCTACAAGAGGAATAGATGTTGGTGCAAAATACGAAATTTATACTATCATCAATCAATTGGTTGCTGAAGGCAAATCTGTTATCATGATTTCTTCGGAATTACCAGAAGTTTTAGGTATGAGCGACAGAATTTATGTTATGAACGAAGGTAAAATTGTAAGCGAATTTACTCAATCTGAAGCTACTCAGGAAGGTATTATGTCGGCTATTTTAAAAAGCAAACATTAAACTCTTCTAAGGAAATTTTGGTGGCTCCAGAGTACGTATCTAAAATGCACGCCAAATGTTATAGTACAGAACAATTAGTGTGGAATCTTTCGGGCGGTAATCAGCAAAAGATTCTTTTATAGAGAACAAATATTCAATTGTTAAATAGAGTTAATAGAAAGGAGCATTTTCATGGAAAAAACAAAAGTAATAAATTGGATGCAAAAATATTCTATGATCGTGATATTGGCTGTAATCGTAATCTTTTTCACAATACAAACAGGTGGCCGAATCTTAATGCCACAGAACATAACAAATCTGATTTCACAAAATGCATATGTATTTATATTGGCGGTCGGAATGCTATTATGTATTCTAACAGGCGGAAACATAGATTTATCCATCGGTTCTGTCGTGTGCTTCGTTGGCGCAGTGGGCGCTTTAATGTTAAATACAGGAATGAACATGTTATTAATAGTTGTGCTTATGTTATCGATTGGATTATTAATTGGAATGTGGCAAGGATACTGGGTAGCCTTTGTGAAAGTTCCACCGTTCATTGTTACATTAACAGGAATGCTAGTGTTTAGAGGTCTATCTAATGTAGTACTTCAAGGTAAGGCCGTATCCATTTCAGCTTCAGCACCTGAGTTCGTAAAAATATTTGGTGGCGGGGCCGATTGTTATATTCCAGATTTTTTTAATGGCGGGGGAACGAATATTTTCTCTATTGTATTAGGGATAGTTATCATGGTGTTATACATGATTTATGAAGAGATGCAGTTGGTTAAAAAGCAAAAATTAGGCCAAGAAGTTTCTACTAAAGCGATACTTATTAAAGTAATAGCGATCTCATCCATTATTATGTTCTTTGCAATTCAGTTTAGCCAATATAAGGGTGTGCCGACTTCATTAATTTGGGTAGCTATAATTGTAGCCATTTACTGGTACATAACATCCAAGACAACAATCGGTCGTCATTTTTATGCTGTTGGTGGCAATGAAAAGGCTACCAGGCTTTCTGGAATAAATACTAAAAGAGTTTATTTTATAGCGTATGCAAACATGGGTCTTTTATCTGCTTTAGCCGGAATGCTAACTATAGCTAGAATGACCTCTGCGCAACCTACATACGGTACAAATTATGAAATGGACGCAATCAGCGCTTGCTTTATCGGCGGAGCTTCTGCGTACGGTGGTGTTGGAACAGTGCCCGGAGTGATTGTTGGAGCTTTGCTTATGGGTATTATAAATCTTGGAATGTCAATCATGGGCGTAGATTCAAATTATCAGAAAGTTGTAAAAGGTTTAGTCCTTTTAGCTGCGGTTATATTTGACATCTTATCTAAAAGACAAAAAGCTTAATTAGCCAGGTATATTAAGGTAGCATCGATTTACGGTACTACCTTTTGTTATTGGGATGAAAAATCCATTGGCATTGATTTGAGATGCTACCTTTTGCTATTAGGATTAAAAATCTATTGACAATTATTTTTGACAATGATACTCTTTAAACAAAAAGGTACATGAGGAGCAGTACAAAATGTCAATTTTTAGATTATATGTAGAAAAAAAATCGGAAATCGATAGTTTAAGAAATAATATAAAAACAGAACTTACAAATTTTTTGAATGTAGAAGGTATAGAAGACATCAGAA